>CAYTWY010000106.1:0-4636 GCA_964440925.1 uncultured Propionivibrio sp.
AAGGCCAAGAGCGAGGCTCTCGGTGCGGCAGCCCAAAAGCTGGGCGAAAAGGTTTATGCCAAGCAGCAAGCGGAAGCGGCAGCCCAAGGAGGCGCAGAAGAAAACCCGGCGGACGAAGCTGGAAAGGACGATGGCGACGTGGTCGATGCCGAATATACCGAGGTGAAAGACAAGAAGTAAGGTTACGGACTTAGTGGTTAGGGGCTCGCCCCTAACCCGTTCCAACATCGATTCGGCTCTCATACACAGGTATAACAGATCACGGGTTTCCCATGGCAAAGCGCGATTTTTACGACATCCTCGGCGTCAACCGCGACGCCTCCGAGGAAGACATCAAGAAGGCCTACCGCAAACTGGCCATGAAATATCATCCGGATCGCAATCCGGATAACCCCAAGGCGGAAGAGCACTTCAAGGAAGCCAAGGAAGCCTACGAGATTCTTTCCGACGGTCAAAAGCGCGCAGCTTACGATCAGTACGGACATGCCGGTGTCGATCCGCAAGCCGGCATGGGTGCCGGGTTTGGCGGCGGGGCCGGAATGGGCGGTTTTTCCGACGCCTTCGGCGGGATTTTCGACGAGATTTTTGGTGGCAGCGGCCACCGCAGCGGCCGCTCCAATATCTATCGCGGCGCCGACTTGCGCTACAACATCGAGGTCACGCTGGAACAGGCCGCATTCGGAACCGAAACCAAGATTCGCATTCCGACCATGGAAGCCTGCGATACTTGCAAAGGCTCAGGCGCCAGCCCCGGGACACAGGCAAAGACCTGCCCAACCTGCCAGGGCAGCGGTCAGGTACGGTTGCAGCAGGGATTTTTCTCGATCCAGCAGGCATGCCCCAAATGTCAGGGAACCGGACGCTATATCCCGACCCCCTGCCCCACCTGCCACGGCGCCGGGCGCGTCAAACAACACAAGACTCTGGCGGTCAAGATTCCAGCGGGGGTCGACGAGGGAGATCGCATACGCCTCTCCGGCGAAGGTGAGCATGGTATCAATGGTGGTCCTTCCGGCGATCTCTACGTGCAGATTCATCTCAAGCCGCATACCGTTTTCCAGCGCGAGGGCAACGACTTGCACTGCGAAATGCCGATCAGTTTCACCACTGCCGCGCTCGGAGGAGAAATCGAGATACCAACGCTCGATACGGTCGCCAAGATCAGGATTCCGGCCGAAACGCAATCCGGCAAGATTTTCCGCCTGCGAGGCAAAGGCATCAAGGGTGTTCGCAGCCATAGTCACGGCGACCTGCTCTGCCATGTGGTGGTCGAAACGCCGGTGCAACTCACCGAACGGCAGAAGGAACTGCTGCGTGAATTGGAAGAATGCAACCGGGGCGACGAAGGACGCCACAATCCCCGCGCCAAATCCTGGATGGACAAGGTCAAGGAATTCTTTGCTGCCAGCTAGCAAGGCTGGCGCGCACCAAGTCAGAAACCCCCTAGCTCGTCCGGGCAATCAATCCCTGCCATACGCAGGAGCTACCAATCGCAATGCAGGACTTTTTCCGCCCAGAACAAGGCGGTAATCGTCTTTGCATCGGTAATCTCGCCGGAACGCACAGCCAACAAGGCCTCGCTCAAGGTCAGGTCGAGTACGTCGAGAAACTCCCCCTGATCGAGCGATTGCCCCGACTCAATCTGCAAACCGCGCGCCATAAAAATCTCGATGCGTTCGTTGGAATAGCCAATGCACGGATGCATGACTCCGAGATGGCGCCATTCACGTGCCGCGTACCCCGTTTCCTCGCGCAACTCGCGGCTCGCCGTCAGACGTATATCCTCGCCCGGATCGATTTTTCCCGCCGGAAGCTCAAGGAAGGTGCGGCGTAAGGGATAGCGGAATTGCCGCTCAAAAACTAACTTGCCGTCATCGCGGAAAGGAATGACGACAACGGCGCCCTGGTGCATGACATACTCGCGTGTCGCCGTATTACCATCGGGCAGACGAACGCAATCATGGCGGACATCGAGCAGTCTCCCGCGGTAAACCTGCTGACTTTCTATCTCGAGTTCATGCAGATGCGCATGATCCGTTTTCTTTACGCGACTGTTCATAGCCTGGCATTCAAAGTCAAAACGCCCCAACAAGAGGGGCGTTCGCGGAGGGATAAAACAACGCGATTACAAGGATCGCAACAGGGAGAACCAGCAAAGCGACATCAGGCGATGCGGAAAAATGCCGAGCAGCGCAACGATGAGGGCATTGGCGGAGAGGAGAATCTTAACATCCATCGATGCACGAACCGGCTCGCAACTGGCGGGCGGATCAAAATACATGACTTTCACCACACGCAAGTAGTAATACGCGCCGACCAGGGAGAAGAACACGGCGGCAATTGCCAGCCACAGATAACCGGCCGCGACCACAGCCTGCAACACCGAGAACTTGGCAAAGAAGCCGACGAAGAACGGAATGCCGGCCATCGAGAACATAATCATCATCATCATCCCGGCAAACCACGGGCTGCGTTTGTTCAGACCGGCAAAGTCACTGATATTTTCGGATTCGAAACCGGCGCGCGACAGCAACATGACCATCCCGAAGGCTCCAGCGCTGGTCAGTACATAGGTCACGATATAGAACATCGACGCACTGTAGGCATTGAGCGTGTCACGCGCATCACCGCCAACGACCCCGACGACGAGACCGAGCAGCATGAATCCCATGTGCGAAATTGCCGAATAGGCCAGCATACGCTTGATGTTGCTTTGCGCAATCGCAGCAAAGTTGCCCACCAACATCGACATAACCGAAAGGATGAGCAACATCATTTGCCAATCTTGCGAAGCCAGAAGCAATCCACCCACCAGCACGCGGATGACGACCGCAAACGCTGCCAGCTTGGGCGCCGAAGCAATGATCAATGTAACCGCCGTTGGTGCGCCATGGTAAACGTCCGGGATCCACATATGGAACGGCACGACCCCGAGCTTGAAGGCCATACCGGAGACCAGGAAAACGATGCCGAAGACAAGAACGGCCATATCTACCTGCCCGGCCAGCATGCGTTCGGCAACCACCGGGATTTCCAGTACGCCGGTCGCACCATAAATCATGGAGATACCATAGAGCAACACGCCTGAGGCCAAGGCGCCGAGAACGAAATATTTGATCGCCGCCTCGGTCGCCTGCACCGAATCGCGGTTTAGTGCAACCATGGCGTACAGGGAAAGGGAAAGGAGTTCGATACCGATATAAACCGTCAGGAAATGATTGGCGGATATCATCACCAACATTCCCAGGGTGGCAAACAAACCGAGGACATAGAATTCGCCCTTGGCCATTTGCGGCCGATCGAGGATGTACATGCGGGAATAGAACAGCACGACGATCATGGTGATGTAAAGCAGGAGTTTCAACAGATCGCCCATCATGTCGGAAACGAACATGCCGCTGAAGGTATAGGAAACCTGCCCCGGATTGCTCATAAACAACAACAGGGTAATGACCGCCGAGCCCACCAGCGTCAACTGGGTCAGCACATAAGTCAGCGTGCGTCTCGGATCCTTGACGAACAAATCGACCAACAGGATAAAACCGGACATGGCCAGCATGAAAATCTCCGCGCAGGCGGGGCGAAGATCGGGCAAAACAAATTGCATTTCGGCAAGCGTCATAGCGGATACCAGTTATAGGATCTTGCTTACGGCGATGTGACGCAACAACTCATTGACCGAGCTGTGCATGACGTCAGTGAAGGGTTGCGGATATAGCCCCATCCCCAAAGCGCAAAGCGCAAGCAGGGATAGAATCAGAAACTCTCTCGCGCTGATATCGGTGAGTTCGGCCACATGATGGTTGGCCACATCGCCGAAAACGACACGTTTGTACATCCACAACGTATAGGCGGCGCCAACGATCATGGTCGTTGCTGCGCCGGCGGCCACCCAAAAATTGAATTTGACCGACGCCAGAATGACCATGAATTCGCCGACGAAACCGGAGGTCGCAGGGAGTCCGGCATTGGCCATGGCAAACAACATGAAAAAGGCGGCAAATTTCGGCATGGTATTGACCACACCGCCATAATCGGCGATCTGGCGCGAATGAACCCGGTCATACATGACACCAATACAGAAGAACATCGCCCCGGCGATAAATCCGTGCGAGACCATTTGCACCAACGCACCTTCCATACCCAGCGGCGTAAACAGGAAGAAGCCGAGGGTCACGAAGCCCATGTGTGCAATCGAGGAATAGGCCACCAGTTTTTTCATGTCCTCCTGCGCCAGAGCAACCAGCCCGATATAGATGACGGCGATCAGCGACAGAGCGACAATGAATCCCGATAGCGCATGTGAGGCATCCGGCGCGATCGGCAGAGAAAAGCGGAGAAAACCGTAGGCTCCGAGTTTCAGGGCGATCGCCGCCAAGACGATCGATCCTCCGGTCGGCGCCTCAACGTGCGCATCCGGCAACCAAGTATGCACCGGCCACATTGGAACCTTTACCGCAAAAGCGGCCAGGAAAGCCAGGAAAAGCCAGATCTGCGGCACCATATCGATGGGCATTTGCTGCCAGTCGCCGATCGCGAAGCTACCGCCAGAATGAACGTAAAGATAAATCAGCGAAATCAGGAAAAGCAGCGATCCCATCAGGGTAAACAGGAAAAATTTGAATGCCGCATAAAC
>CAYTWY010000106.1:4736-6079 GCA_964440925.1 uncultured Propionivibrio sp.
TGGTAATTGATGTTGAAGCGGGGAATCCACGGCAACAGCTCGACGAACTGCATGGCCGGCGTCGTCAGATCGAAACCGGTATAGAGCGGCAAGGTAACCAGTAACCCGGCGGCCGCGCCCAGAAGAGCAAGCATGCGGGCCAGCGGCGCGTTGCGATCCGATCCGACAAGCAGAACGAAAAGTCCGGCAAAGATCGGAACCCAGATGGCGTAAGAAAGAAGCGGCATACCTGACATATCAATCCCAGTCGTTAATTCAATTTCAGGCGCGCATGAGCCAGAACAGCCAGAAAGTCAGCAGCGCACCGACACCAAAAATCATTGTGAAGGCGTAGTGGTAAATATGCCCGGACTGGAAAAGACGTGCCGCAGAAGCCAGCCAGTTAACCACTCGAACGGAACCACCGACGATCAGATTATCGATGATAAAGACATCACCGCCCTTCCAAAGTCCGCGACCGAGCAAGCGGGCGCCTCCGGCCAGAACAACCTCGTTGAACCTGTCAAAATAGTATTTGTTCTCAAGCACCGTATAGAGCGGTCCGCAAGCTCTCTTGATAGCGGCCGGAATTGCCGGACGCACGAGATAAAAGAACCAGGACAGAACAACACCGGACAGCGCGAGCCAGAATACCGGGGAACTGACCGCATGCAGCGCCATGGGCAAAGCGCCATGGAAATGATGCGTCAGCTCTTCCATGACCGGATGCGCCTCGGCGTTAATAAAAATGACGCCCTTGAAGAAGTCGCCATAGAGCATCGGCTCGATCGTGAAATAACCGATAAACAGGGAAGGAATCGCCAGAAAAACCAGAGGCAGTGTCACCACCCACGGCGTTTCATGCGGTTTCTGTCCAGGCGCAAGACCATGATGGTGATCCGCAGACACCTCTTCGTCGCCGTGATCGCCGACATGTTCGCCGGCGCCATGACTGGTTCCAGCAAACCGCTCTTTCCCGTGGAACACCAGGAAATACATGCGGAACGAATAGAAAGCGGTAATGAACACACCGGCCATGACCGAGAAATAAGCGAATCCGGAGCCGGCAATATGCGAGAGCGCAACGGCTTCGATAATCGAATCCTTCGAATAGAAGCCGGAGAAGAAAGGCGTACCGATCAGGGCCAGGGAGCCAACCAGGGAAGTCAGCCAGGTAACCGGCATGTACTTGCGCAAGCCGCCCATGCCGCGAATATCCTGATCGTGGTGCATGCCGATAATCACCGAACCTGCCGCCAGGAAAAGCAGAGCCTTGAAGAAGGCATGGGTCATCAGGTGGAAAATCGCCACCGAATAGGCTGATGCCCCCAGTGCGACGGTCATGTACCCCAGTTGGGAGAGCG
>CAYTWY010000107.1:0-6062 GCA_964440925.1 uncultured Propionivibrio sp.
TGCCCCGGAAACGGTTGGCAAACGATGCTCAGCGGGCTGTTCGGCGTGGCTTCGTGCATCGACAGATAGCGAATGGTGGCCAGGGCATAGTCGGCTTCAGGCGAGAGCCTGATGGCCAGCACGTTTCCCAGCATCAGACGTTCTTCGCCGGGCGTGGGCCGGCGTAGCCAGTGCTGGGCATTGGCTTGTAGCTCCTTGAGTTGCCAGATTTCGGGTTTCCCTTGCGGCGCCGCGGTAGCGCTCTGGACGGCATGATCGAAAACGGCGATTTGTTCGGCGTGCAGTCGGTTGCCGAATATTTCCTGTGCGCCCGGTGCATTCAGGCTTTCCCCTCCAAACAGGCGATGCATGTCAGGCAGCGCGACGACAACCTCCGCCGTCATGTGCTGCGCCGGCGGCGGGGTGGCGGGGATAGCGGGCTGACGCAAACGGCGCGTAAGCTCGTCGAGCAGAGCGATGCTTGCGTCTGTGCCAAGGGTGTTGCCAAGTTTCAGCTCTTCCGGAGTTTCACCGGCAAGGAGCCGTTCCCGGCGTTTGCGCATCTTGCGCAGGATGGGATCGAGCGAAAGCCAGCGTGCTTCACGAAGCGTGCCTTCATGAAAAGGGGTGTCCTGCGTCAGATCCACCATCCGGCCGCAGCAGGAGGGCGCGTTTTGCGCATGGTTCAGAACCGGAACCTGTTCCCGCCAGCGCGAGAACCAGCGCACGGTGGCAAGCAGCTGGGTACGGCTCAGGGCAAAAGGGCATGCCAGATGCAAAAGCAAGGCCATGACGTACTGCCCATTGACCGACGAGCTTGCCGTCTCTCCCAGCAGACGGTCTTCGGTCGGTTCGAGGATGACATGCAGACGCTCGGCGGCAGCGCGCACGGCGTGCAGGCCGCGCCAGAATTTACCGTCTACTTCGACACCGGCCAGATAACAGTTCATCTGTTCCATGCGCAGGCAGGACAGCGCGCGATGCGCCACCCTGCCGCCATGTGGCGACAGGGTGGGATCGTGTTCGAGGCAGGCGCGCAGGCAGTGCAGATAGGCAATGGCACAATGGCGCCATAAATGCCGACAG
Organism: uncultured Propionivibrio sp.; assembly: GCA_964440925.1. Lineage (GTDB taxonomy): Bacteria > Pseudomonadota > Gammaproteobacteria > Burkholderiales > Rhodocyclaceae > Propionivibrio. The sequence continues at coordinate 1,066 of CAYTWY010000107.1, forward strand.
GCGTTGAACAAGGACTGTTCCGGCGGAAGCAGCGGCAGTGCCCGGTTTTCCAGGCGCCGGCGGCATTCGCCATTGACCGCGAAAACCGTCTTGCGCAAGACTTCGAGAGTCTTGAAACGCTCGCGCGGCGGGGTGGCGAAAAGGTTGTAAGCACCAATCTGCGCGATCAGCGCTTCGAGCATGAAGCTGGCATTAGCCTGTGGCTGTTCGGCGAGCCAGCTTCGCGCGCTCGCCGCATCATGAAACGCCGCCTTGTTTTCGGGGCCGGTTTGAGGCAAGGAAAACCAGGTCATCGACGATCTCCGTCGGATTCATGCACCAGAAAAATTGGCAGTCTGCTTCGCTGTCGCCAGGCCTCGCGGACTCGGGATTATTTCTTCGGATCTTCGCACAGTTCGAGCAGCACGCCGCGCGTCGATTTGGGATGCAAGAAGGCGATATCGAGGCCCTCGGCACCCTTGCGCGGAGCCTTGTCAATCAGTTGTACGCCGTTGGCTTCCAGTTCGCTCAGGTTGTCCTGCAGACCTTCGACCGCGATGGCCACGTGCTGGATGCCTTCGCCCTTTTTCTCGATGAACTTGCCGATCGGGCCTTCCGGATCGGTCGATTCGAGCAGTTCGATTTTCGACTGGCCGATCTTGAAGAAGGCGGTGCGGACTTTCTGTTCCTTCACTTCTTCGATGGCATAGCACTTCAGACCGAGCTGCTTTTCCCAGAAGGGAATGGCTTCGTCCAGGCTCTTGACGGCAATGCCGATATGTTCGATATGCGACAGCTTCATGATGTTTTCCTCGCGGAGGGTGATTGAAAAAAGAAATTATCGGTCAAAACGTTGCGCCATGGGGGCAAGGTTCAGGTGTCTTGCCGATGTGACCAGACGAGCAGGCCGAGGCCGGTGAGCAGCATCGGCAACGACAGCCATTGACCCATGCTGACGATGTCCGACTGGCCGAAGATTCCGGCGTCCGGGGTGCGGAAATATTCGGCCAGAAAGCGGAAAGCGCCGTAACCGGTCAGGAAGGCGCCGGACACCGCGCCGCGTGGCCGGATTTTGCCGGCGTAGCGCCACAGGATGAAAAATAGCAAAACGCCTTCGAGACCGGCCTGATAGAGCTGCGACGGATGGCGCGGCAAGGCATCGACCTGCGGAAAAATCATTGCCCAGGGCAGATCCGGGTCGCACAGGCGACCCCACAGTTCGCCGTTGATGAAATTTCCGATCCGTCCGGCAGCGAGTCCGAGCGGTACCAGCGGCGCGATGAAGTCGGTAACGTCGAGCCAACTGCGCCGCGTCGTGCGCGAGAACGCCGCCATGGCGAGCAGGACGCCAAGCAGACCGCCATGGAAGGACATTCCCCCTTTCCAGACGGCGAGGATTTCCAGCGGATGCGAGAAATAGTAGGCCGGGGCATAAAACAGCACTTCGCCCAGACGACCACCAAGAATGACGCCCAGCACACCGTAGAACAGCAAATCGTCGAGTTGCTGCGTGTTCCAGCCGGCAGCGCGGATCTGCGGCTGCCTGGCGATGCGGCGCGTACCCAGCCACCAGAACTGGAGAAAAGCCAGCAAATACATCAGGCCGTACCAGTGGATGGACAACGGGCCGAGACTAATGGCAACCGGATCGAACTGCGGATGGATCAGCATGAGGCAAGCGTCAGACAGGCAAACATGGGAAGAAAACCTTTACGGCTTTAAGCTAGAATTCGCATTATATCGCGCCCCGTGCGGCGCTTCTGTTCTGGAGATTCCCATGCCCGATTATCGTTCCCGTACTTCGACCCATGGCCGCAACATGGCCGGAGCCCGTTCGCTATGGCGGGCGACCGGAATGAAGGACGGCGATTTCGGCAAACCGATCATCGCGGTCGTCAATTCCTTTACCCAGTTTGTTCCCGGACACGTCCATCTCAAGGATCTGGGGCAGCTGGTGGCGCGTGAGATCGAGGCCGCCGGAGGTGTGGCCAAGGAATTCAACACCATCGCCATCGACGACGGTATCGCCATGGGGCACGACGGCATGTTGTATTCGCTGCCGTCGCGCGATCTGATTGCCGATTCGGTTGAATACATGGTCAATGCCCATTGCGCCGATGCCATGGTCTGTATTTCCAATTGCGACAAGATAACCCCCGGCATGCTGATGGCGGCGATGCGCGTCAATATTCCGACGATTTTTGTCTCCGGCGGGCCAATGGAAGCCGGCAAGATGATGCTGCAGGGCAAAACCATCCATCTCGATCTCGTCGATGCCATGGTCAAGGCGGCCGACAGCGCGGTTGGCGATGCCGATGTCGATGCCATCGAGCGTTCGGCCTGTCCGACCTGCGGTTCCTGCTCCGGCATGTTTACCGCCAACTCGATGAATTGCCTGACCGAAGCGCTGGGATTGTCGCTGCCCGGCAACGGCACGCTGGTGGCGACGCATGCCGAGCGCAGGAAACTGTTCCTTGGCGCCGGGCAACGCATCGTCGCGCTTTGCCGGCGCTATTACGAAGAAAACGACGCTTCCGTCCTGCCGCGCGGCATCGCCGGTTTCAAGTCGTTCGAGAACGCGATGAGTCTCGACGTAGCGATGGGCGGCTCAACCAACACCGTGCTGCACCTGCTGGCTGTTGCCCGCGAGGCCGGGGTCGATTTCTGCATGGCCGACATCGACCGCATCTCGCGTAAGGTGCCCTGCCTGTGCAAAGTGGCGCCGGCGACCGACAGATACCATATCGAGGATGTGCATCGCGCCGGCGGTATTTTCGGCATCCTTGGCGAACTCAGGCGTTGCGGCCTGCTGCATGGGGATGTGCCGACCGTGCACAGCAAGACCCTGGGCGAAGCGCTCGACATCTGGGATGTCATGCATCGCGCCCATGATCTGAGCGTTTACGATTTTTACCTGGCGGCGCCAGGCGGCGTTCCGTCGCAGACCGCCTTCTCGCAGGACAACCGCTATCCGGAACTCGATCTTGACCGCACACACGGATGCATCCGCGACCAGGCCAATGCCTACAGCCGGGAAGGCGGACTGGCCGTGCTCTACGGTAACATCGCAAGCGACGGCTGCATCGTGAAGACGGCCGGCGTCGATGAAAGCATCTGGAAATTTTCCGGCAAGGCACGCGTGTTCGAAAGCCAGGACGCCGCCGTGCAGGCCATTCTGGGCGAGCAGATCACCGCCGGCGATGTGGTGGTGATCCGTTACGAGGGACCGAAAGGCGGGCCAGGAATGCAGGAGATGCTCTATCCGACCTCGTACCTCAAATCTAAGGGACTGGGCAAGGCATGCGCGCTGTTGACCGACGGGCGTTTTTCCGGTGGAACTTCGGGGCTGTCGATCGGCCACGTTTCGCCGGAAGCGGCCGAAGGCGGCGCCATCGGCCTGATCGAGGAAGGCGATGTGATCGAAATCGATATTCCGGCGCGGCGTATTCATCTGACGGTGGCGGACGCGGTGCTGACACAGCGCCGCGCCGCCATGGAGGCACGGGGTGAACAGGCCTGGCAGCCGACCGCGGCGCGGCAACGGCTGATTTCGGCCTCGCTGCAGGCCTACGCCCTGATGACTACTTCGGCGGCGAGTGGCGCGGTACGCGACGTCAGCCAGCTGAAACGGCGTTGATGCCATGCGCCGCAGTATCACACTGCTTCTGCTGTGCGCAGCGATTCCCGCCACCACCTGGGCCTGGGGGGGGCGCGGGCATAAGGCGGTAGCCCATATCGCCACCGCGCACCTGACACCACAGGCACTGGCGCAGGTCAGCGAACTGCTGCGCGGCGATCTCGACCGCGATCTGAAACCGTCCGGGCGCAGCACGCTGGCCGAGATTTCTTCCTGGCCGGATGAAATACGCGAAATCGCGCCGGACGATGCCTACAAGGGCTGGCACTCGCGCGCCAACCCGGTCTGTTCGGAAGCCCTGGCACCTTGCCCCGACGGACATTGCGTCGATCAACTGATCCTCCATTACGCTGCGGTTCTGAAGGATGATCAGCAAGGACACCGGGAACGCAACGAGGCTCTGAAATGGGTCGTGCACCTCGTGGGCGACCTGCACATGCCGATGCATTCCGGCGTCCATGGCAAAGCCCCAGAAACCACGCTGGAAGGGAGGGTCGTCAAGGAAGGCAGCACCCTGCATAACGTCTGGGATGGCGTCCTGGCCAACGCGGCGCTGGCGCAGGGAGAGATCAATGCGGCCTACGATACGCCCGCGCCGCTGGCAACCGATGCGCCGACGCAGTGGATGCTGGAGGCACGACAGATTGCGCGCCGCTTCGTTTATGAGCCGCTGCCCGAATTCAGCTGCGCGCGCAAGTTGCCACGGACCCTGCAGCTTGACCGGGCGTACCAGAAACAATCGGCACCAGTAATCCGCGAGCAGATTCGCAAGGCCGGCTTGCGTCTGGCGCAACTGCTCAACGAAACGCTGCGCTAGCGCCGGGAAATGCGCGGCCGTTTTGTCCTCGTCCTGTGCATTCTCTTTCCGCTAACCGCTGCGGCATGCACCCTGTGGGGCGCGGTTGGCGAGGCGGCCGGTGGCGGAACGCTGCTCGCCAAGAATCGCGACTGGTTTCCCGACCACCGGCAGTACCTGAAGAAGGTTCGTCCGGTCAACGGTCACGTCTTTCTCGGCCTTTATGTTGAAGGCAACGACAGTCCCGGGCTGAAAGCCGGGATTAACGACCGGGGGCTGAGCATCGTTTCGGCATCGAGCAATATCCCGCGCAAGATACGCAATAGCCAGGCAGGGGTAAGCGGCGTAATGGCGAGGATTCTGGCGCATTACGCGGACATCGACGCGGTGCTGGCCGACGCGCCGAAACTCTTCGCCCACGCCCGCGCCAACTTCTATCTGCTGTCCGACCGGCGGCGGCTTTTGCTGGTCGAGGTCGGCCTTGCCGGCCAATATGCGGTGCATGTCCAGGATCGCGGGGCTCTTGCGCATACCAACCACTATCTCGATACCGATCTGGCCGGGCGCTACAACCGGAAAATCGGG
>CAYTWY010000108.1:0-5565 GCA_964440925.1 uncultured Propionivibrio sp.
GTTTGTCGATGCGCTGCAGGAACTGGCGGGCATAGGCCGAGAGCGATTCGACATAGCGGCGCTGGCCTTCGGCGTAGAGGGTGTCGAAGGCGAGCGATGATTTGCCCGAGCCGGAGAGGCCGGTGATGACGATCAGCCGGTTGCGTGGCAGATCGAGATTGATGTTTTTCAGGTTGTGGGTGCGGGCGCCGCGAATGCGGATGGGGGATGATTCGTTCATTGCCAGAGTGAAATGTCGTTCGAGGAAAAGCCAGCCCGTCAATATACGCAATAACGCGTGCGAATACGACCGCGCCTTCGGTCTGGGGTTCCTTGCCGGTCCGTTTTTCTGCCGTCCGCGCCGATCCGGTGCATGCCGTTTTCGCGTCGGGCGGATTAGTCTTTATAATCGCCGCTTTGAACAATTCTTCTCTTCATGGAGGCAACATGGCTTCGGTCAATAAAGTAATTCTCGTCGGCAATCTGGGGGCTGATCCGGAAGTGCGCTACATGCCCAATGGCGACGCCGTAGCCAATATCCGTCTGGCCACCACCGAGTCGTGGAAAGACAAGGCGAGTGGCGAAAAGAAGGAGCTGACCGAGTGGCATCGCGTGGTTTTCTACCGCAAGCTGGCCGAGATCGTTGGCCAATACCTGAAGAAAGGCTCGGCACTTTATGTCGAGGGGCGTATCCGGACCCGCAAATGGACGGACAAGGAAGGGCAGGAACGCTATACGACCGAGATTGAAGCCAACGAGATGCAGATGCTCGGTGGGCGCTCGGGCGGTTCGTCTTCCTATGCTTCCGGCGGTGAGGCCGCATACGGTGGCAGCATGCCGTCGAGTGCCCCGGCCGGTGGTTCGCGCCCCGCTCCGGCGAAGAAAGCGCCGGATTTCAACGACATGGACGACGATATTCCGTTCTGAAAAACCGCCTGTGACATCCGGTTCAAGGTTCCAGCAAAAAGCCCGGCGGTAGCCGGGCTTTTTGCTGTCTCGCGCCGGATTGCGCTTCACACCCTGTACTGGGTTGCTGCTTTGCGCATGCGCGTGACGACCGAGTTCAGGTAGGCAACGGTGGCGCTGGTTTGATGCACCACGGCGACGTTCTGTTCGGTCATGTTGGCGACCCGTTCGACGCTTTGCGCCAGCTCGGTCATGGCTGTTTGCTGTTCATCGGAGGCGTGCGAGATTTCGCCGACGATCAGCGTCGTCTTTTCCATTTCGAGATTGATCTGGCGCAGCGATTCATCGGTGGCATTGACGAGTTGTACGCCCTGGGAAACCTGTTCCGCGCCGGTGCGCATGCCGGCAACCGCGGTCTGCGTTTCATTGTGGATGGCGTCGATCATGCCGGCAATTTCCTGCGTGGCACGTGCCGTGCGCTCGGCGAGTTTGCGTACTTCATCGGCCACCACGGCGAAACCGCGCCCCTGTTCGCCGGCGCGCGCGGCCTCGATGGCCGCGTTCAGGGCGAGCAGGTTGGTCTGGTCGGCAATTTCCTTGATGACCGTGGTCACGCGACCGATTTCATCCGAGCGCTGTCCGAGCGATTCGACCTGCTCGGCGGAGACACGCACCGTGTCGGCCAGCGACTCGATGTTGCGGCTGGCTTCCTGGGTGACCTGCGATCCCTGGCGCGACACTTCGCCGGTGTGATTGGCGGTTTCCATCGACAAGCGGGCGCGTGCGGCGACTTCGCCGATCGATACGGTGACCTCCTCGATGGCGGCGGCCGCCGAAGAAGTGGCCTCGCTTTGCGTTTCCGCCGAGCTTTGCGAAACCTTCATGCCGGAAGTGACGTCGTCGGTGGCCAGCGCCACTTGCCTGGCGATGTCGGCGATGCCCTGCACGGTGGCCTGCACCGAGGCGACGAATTTGTCCGCCTTGCGGCCGATGCGGCCGATGACGTCGCGCCGCTTGAGGTCGAGGCGCGGACGCAAATCGCCGCTGGAGAGTACCGATTCCAGCCAGTCCGAGATAGTGTTCAAGGCGCGCGTGGTCGATGGCGTGTAGATGAACAGGAAATACAATCCGTAGAGGAGGCTGGTGCCGGCGATGGCCAGCGCCAGTGCGTCGGGCAGTGTCACGCCGCCCAAATGCTCGCTCAGCGCGATGAGGCTGGCGAGCAGTCCGAGAATGGCGATGAGCGCCATCTGCGCCTGCAGGGAAAGGAAACGGTCGATCCAGGCGGGACGGCGCCGGACGATGCGGCCGTGTTCGATGCAAAGCGAGCTGTCGCCATTCTTGAGGCGGCGGTAGGCCTCTTCGGCGTTGGCGATTTCTTCGCCTGTCGGGCGGCTTCTGACCGATTGGTAGCCGACGACCTGGCCGTTTTCGCGCACCGGCGAGACGTTGGCGACCACCCAGTAGAAGCCGCCGTCCTTGCGCCGGTTCTTGACGATGCCGCGCCACGGGCGACCGGCCTTGAGGTCGCGCCACAGATCGGCAAAGGCCTCGGCCGGCATTTCCGGGTGGCGCACCAGATTGTGCGCCTGCCCGATCATGTCCTCGCGCGTGTAGTCGCTGATGCGGGCGAAGGCCTCGTTGGCTTCGACGATCACGCCTTTGAGATCGGTGCTCGAATAGATGAATTCGTTTTCGGGCAACAGGGTTTCGATGTTGGTGACAGGCAGATTGATCTTCATGGTCGGTTTTTGTCGTGGTCAGTCAAAGGGTTCTGCAACCGAGGACCCTGCTGTGCGGGGTTTGCCCGGATAGGACGGCGTCTTCGGGAAAGAATTCCCCGGCGGGTCAGCGGCAGGCAGACGGAGACGGTGTACGCATGAGCAAAGAGTAATCCTTCCCGAGGTCCGGTTCAATTCGCCTCGCCGCTTTCTCTGGCGCCGGTGCGCGAGGCGTTGTTTTTGCGTCTTTGCCGGCAGATGCTTGCTGCCGCCGTATCCGGCTCAGGGCATGGGGGCTGCGATGGCCCGGCTTTCGCCGGCGTGCGTGCGGTTGGCGGGGAAGCCGGCGGCAAAGCGGCTGCCCTGGCCGGGGGTGCTCGTCACGGCAAGACTGGCCTGATGGCGGGTGAGGATGTGCTTGACGATGGACAGGCCCAGTCCGGTGCCGCCGGAAGCGCGCGAGCGGCCGCGATCGACGCGGTAGAAACGTTCGGTCAGGCGGGCGAGGTGTTGTGCCTCGATGCCGATGCCGTCGTCTTCGACCGACAGTTCGCTACCCTGTGCGGTATCGCTCCAGACGATACGCACCTGGCCACCGTCCGGCGTGTAGCGGATGGCGTTACTGACCAGATTGGCAAAAGCACTGAGCAATTCGGCTTCGTTTCCGTACAGGTCGTGTGCGCTGTCGCGGACGACGACGATGCGGTGGCGGCCGGCCGAGAGCGCTTCGGCATCGCGGTGCAACCGGTCGAGCAGTGCGCCGATGTCGAGGCGCCGGTTTTCCGGCGGCGGCGCAGCCTCGATATCGGACAGGGTGAGCAGATCCTGCACCAGGTTCTGCATGCGTCCGGCCTGTTCGGCCATCATGCCGAGATAGCGTTGCCGTTCGTCGGCAGGCGGGTCGATTTCCTGCAGGGTTTCGATGAAACCGGCGAGAACGGTCAGCGGGGTACGCAGTTCGTGCGAAACGTTGGCGACGAAATCGCTGCGCATGCGCTCGACCCGTTCGGCTTGTGTTACGTCCTTGATCTGTAGCAGGCGGCGGTCGTCGGCATAGGGGATGAGGGTGATCGACAGCAGGCGCGTCCGATCCTGTTCCGGTCGCAGCGCCAGTGCTTCGCGCGGATTGTCCGCTTTCAGATAGGCGAGAAATTCCGGTTGACGTACCAAGTTTGCCAACGGACGTCCGCGATCGCTGTCCTGCGACAGCCCGAGCTGGATTTCCGCTGTGCTGTTGCAGAACAGGATGTGGTCGCGCCGGTCGAGCAGGACGATACCGTCGTTCAGGGCGTGGATGGCCGCGGTGAGCATGCCGGTTTCCTGCTCGCGGGCGGCGAGCAGGGCGCGCAACGCCTTCTCGTGCCGGTAGAGGCGGCTGAATACCTGGTCCCAGGCGCCCCGGCCTTGCAAGCCGACATCGATGTCCGGATGTCTCGACCAGCGGTCGAGACGGGCGAACTGACGCCGGTCGAGAAGCACGTGCAGCCCCAGCCCGGCACTCAGCACAATCCAGCCGGTCGTGCCGGCGAAGTAGGCGAGCAGCAGAGCCGGCAGAACCCAGGAGAGAAGGATGAGCAGCGGGCGCATGCGGTCAGTCGCTGCACCAGCGGTAGCCGCTGCCGCGTACGGTTTCGATGCGCAAGGCGTGCCCCGCAGCTTCCAGCGCGGCGCGCAGGCGGCGGATGTGGACATCGACCGTCCGCTCCTCGACGAAGGCCTGTTCGCCCCAGACCGCATCGAGTAGGTGGCGGCGCGAGTGCACGCGTCCGGGGTGCGCCATGAGAAAAGCGAGCAGACGGAATTCGCCCGGTGCCAGCGCTACGGGCTGGCCGTCGGCCAGCACGGTGCACGTTGCCGGGTTGAGCGACAGCGTCCCGGCACAGAGTGCTGCATCGGCCAGATGTGGCAGGCGGCGGCGCAGCAGGGCGCGGATGCGGGCGACCATTTCCTTCGGCGAGAACGGCTTGGTGAGGTAGTCGTCGGCGCCCGCTTCGAGGCCCGCCACCTTGTCTTCCTCGTGTGCGCGGGCGGTGAGCATGACGAGCGGCAGCTGGCGGGTGCGCGCCTCGGCGCGCAGCTGACGCGCCAGCGCCAGTCCCGAGCGGCCGGGCAGCATCCAGTCGACGATCAGTACGTCGGGGAGCGCCTCGCGCAGAGCCGCTTCGGCGGCTTCGGCGCTGGCGACGCAAGTGACGGAGAATCCGGCGTGCCGGAGATTGATGGCGATCAGTTCCTGAATCGCCGCTTCGTCTTCGACGACGAGGATGCGTGCGCTCATGGCGCGCTGTCCTCGCTGTGCCGGATGTCGCGCCCCTCGGCGATATAGATCACCTGTTCGGAAATGTTTTTGGCATGGTCGCCGATGCGTTCGATGGCGTTGGCGATCCAGATGATGTCGATGGCCGCGCCGATGGTTCGCGGGTCTTCCATCATGTAGGTGATCATCTGGCGGACGATGGAGCGGAATCCGCTATCGACGTTGCTGTCCGAGCGGATGACTTCGCCGGCTTGCACCGTGTCGAGCCGGGCAAAAGCATCGAGCGCCTGGCGCAGCATGGCGCGCGCGCTTTCCGCCAGATGGCGCACGCCGAAGCCGTACTGCTCGGGCAGGTGGCCGTTTTCCAGCAGGCGGCCAATCGTCCGGGCGATTTTTTTTGCCTCGTCGCCGATCCGTTCCAGATCGGTGACCGCTTTGCCGATGCCGAGCACCATGCGCAGGTCGGAAGCCGTCGGCTGGCGTCGGGCGATGATGTGCGCGCAATCGTCGTCGATGATTTTTTCCAGCGCATTGACATGGCGCTCGGTCTCGATGATGGGGTTGATGCGCGAAGCCTCGCCCGTGGCATAGATCTCGATGGCCGATGACACCTGGTTTTCGACCAGGCCGCCCATTTCCAGGACGTGGCTGCGCAGGCGGTCGAGTTCCTCGTCGAACTGGCTGGACAGATGCTGGTTGTCG
>CAYTWY010000109.1:0-4677 GCA_964440925.1 uncultured Propionivibrio sp.
ACGCAGACGCGACCGCAGGTGGCCGCCATCGAGTACTTGTCGAGCACCACGCCGAGGGCGAAGTCGAACTTGCCGCCCTTGATACCGTCGATGTAACGCGGGACATCGACCTTCGACGGACAGGCTTCGATACAGGGCGCCGTGGTGTAGACGAAGCTGTGCTGGAACACTGATTGCACTGGCGTGAGCGGCTTGAATTCGTCGCGGAAATGCTGCAGCGCGGAGAGCAGTGCCCTGGCGCAGGACTGCCCCATGCCGCACAGGGACGTGTCGGTGACCTGCGCGGCGATTTCTTCGATCGTGTCGAGAATGTCGCCGGCCATCGCCCCGTCGCACACTTCGCGCAGCAGGTCGCGCATGCGCTGCGTGCCGACGCGGCAGGGGCTGCAGCGGCCACAGGATTCCTTGGCGGCTTGCGTCAGGTAGGCGGCGAAAGCCTGGGTCAGGTTGGTGTCGCGGTCGAGGATGAGGAAGCCGCGGTCGGCAATGAATGCTTTCGTCCGGTTGCCGGGAGCGAACTCTGCCAGTCCGTTCAAGATCGACGGCGGCTCGCCGCACTGTGCGCGCCGGAAGTCATGGACTTCTCCATCCCAGACACCATAAACCAAATTTTCCACCTGTCCTCCTGAGAGATTTGTTTTTTTATCCGTAGATAAATGCCAAGAATTGACGCCTTGATCCTGCGTGACAAGCCGCATTATACCTGCCCTGCGAAGGTCCTACGTGATGGCGCGAATTTTTTCCAGGGCTTTTGGACAGGCTTTCTGCCCACCTTACGGTCAATCAGCGACGCAAGTTTAGGGAGGGTTATCAATTATTAAAAGTTAATCTTTATCATGTTTATGGTTAGCTTTATATTTCCTTTTTCCGCGCCCGCTCCGGCTGGACGGCGCCCGCCTTTTGCCGGAGGTTCTGTTTTCCCGGCGTATCGTGCTTTTCGCCTTGCCGCGTGCGGCGTGAAGGCGGTGGGTGAGGTGGTATCATGGCGGGCGTTGGCCATACGTCGATGCCTTGCCCACGCCGTGGGGCGTGGCAGATGTGGCGCGATTCTTACAAATCCAGCAGATTTTTGCCCCGGCGTTCGTGCCGGACGGCATATCGGGAAGCAGATGAAGTCAATCGTTATCCTTATTTCCGGGCGCGGCAGCAACATGCAGTCGTTGCTCACGGCCGTGGCGCAGGGCGCCTTGCCGGTACGTGTTGCTGCCGTGCTCTCCAACCGGCCGCAGGCCGAGGGGCTGGCGAGCGCTGCGGCGCACGGCGTGCCGACCGGTGTGGTTGACCATCGCCAGTTTGCCACGCGCGAGGCGTTCGATCAGGCGATGGCCGCGGCGATCGACGCCTATGCGCCGGATCTGGTGGTGCTGGCCGGTTTCATGCGCATTCTTTCGGAAGATTTCGTGCGCCATTTTTCCGGACGCCTGCTCAATATCCATCCTTCGTTGCTGCCGGCGTTTCCCGGTCTGCATACGCACCGTCAGGCGCTTGCCGAAGGTGTCCGGGTGCACGGCTGCACGGTGCATTTCGTGACGCCGCAACTCGATCACGGGCCGATCATTGCGCAGGCGGCAGTGCCGGTGCTCGATGACGACGACGAGGTGAGCCTCGCGGCGCGGGTTCTGGCGCAGGAGCATCGCCTCTATCCGCTGGCGGTGCGCTGGTTTGTCGAGGAGCGTTTGCGCCTGTGCGCCGGACGTGTGCTTGTCGACGGGCGCCAGGACGACGAAGGCGCGCTGCTGGCGCCGGCGCTGCGCTGACCGGCATGCCCGTTCCGCTGTTGTGCGCACTGGCCGCTTCGCTCGGTCTGCATGTTCTGGCGCTGTTCGGCGCGGACATCGATCTCTCCATGGAGCCCGGGCCGGTCTTGCTGGCGGCTGAGATAAAACCGTTGCCGAAGGCGCATCCGCAGCAGGCAAAAAATGTGGCCAGGCCGGCGGCACCAAATGACGCCGTATCGGCCCGTCCGGAAGCGGAAGAGGACATGGCGCGCGTCTCCTCTCCCGGCGAAGCGCCTGGGAGTGAACTTGTCGCACCGGAGGTTGAGCCTGTTGTAGCGGAAGCGGACGATCTGAAAGCTGCCTCGCCCGAGGTGTCTGGCGATGAACAAACGGGCGGTGCGGTGCAGGAGAACGTGCTTTCCCCACCGGAGCGTTTGCCGGCGCGCGGGCGCATTGTCTATCGCGTCGAGCGGGGTGAGCAGGAATTCGTCGTCGGCCGCTCGACGAGCACCTGGGAAATCGCCGATGGCGCTTATCGATTGCGTCAGGTTACCGAAACGAGTGGTCTCATCTGGTTGTTCAGGCCCTATGAACTGGTGATGGAAAGCAGCGGAAGACTGACGGCCGATGGCTTGCAGCCGGAAAACTTCGTGATCCGGCGCAACGGTCTGGACAGCGGAGAAAAGGCAGTCTTCGACTGGACACAGATGCAGATCCGTGTCGGTAATGGTGCGCCGCAGGCGGCTCATCCAGGTGCGCAGGACCTGTTGTCGTTCAATTATCAGCTCGGCTTCATGGCGCATCCTGCTGTTGGCAGTACGCTGCCACTGACCACCGGCAAGAAGTACGGTGTCTATCGCCTTGAAGTATTGGGCGATGAAGAGCTCGAACTTTTCTCGGGGAAACAGCGTGTCCTGCATTTGCGTGCCCCCGGCGCGAATACCACCGAACTCTGGCTGGCCTACGATTATCTGCTGTTGCCGGTTAAAATCCGCCATGTCGATCACAAGGGCAACAGCATCGTTCAGGTGGCGACGGAAATCGGTTACGGAAGCGACTGAGGTTTCCCGTGGCCACGCAGCACCGGGCGAGCCTTTCGGGTGCGTTGCTGCACCGGATGTCTTTTTTTGTTCCACTTTCGCAAGGAAAAACGGCTTCATGCGTATTACGCCCGCTCTCTTCCATCATGCCGAAGTCCTGCTCGCCGAGTTGCTTCGCTCCTCCTTCCCGGCCGATGCCGTCGTATCGCGCTATTTTCGCCAGCAGCGCGCACTGGGGCATGCTGATCGCGCATTCGTCGCCGAATCGGTCTATGCTGTCCTGCGCCGCAAACGTTCGCTCGCCGCGCGTTGTGCCGGCGATATAACCTCGCGACGTTTGTTGCTGGTTTTTCTGGCTTGCGTGCAGGGACTCAACCGGCGCCAACTCGATGCCCTGATTGGCGAGGCGGAGGGGCGCTGGCTGGGCGAAGCCAAGGGCGTCCGGGCGGAAAATTTTCCCGCAGCCGTGCGCCTCGATTTGCCGGACTGGCTGTACGCGCTATTGCTGGCCCAGTTTGGCGCGGAAGCGCTGGAGGCGCTGGCGCAGGCGCTCAATCAACCGGCACCGCTTGATTTGCGCGTCAATCCGCTCAAAAGCGAGCGCCCGGCGGTGCTCGAACATTTTGCCCGGGAAGGGCTTGCGGCATCGGCCTGCGCCTATTCGCCGCTCGGTATCCGTCTGTCGCACAAACCTTCGCTGGCACGTCATCCGCTCTTCCTCGACGGCAGTTTCGAAGTGCAGGACGAGGGCAGCCAGTTGCTCGCTTTCCTGTTACAGCCGAAGCGTGGCGAGATGGTCGCCGATTTTTGCGCCGGCGCCGGCGGCAAGACGCTTCTGCTTGGTGCCCTGATGCGTTCGCAAGGCCGGCTCTACGCCTTTGACGTAGCCGAGAAGCGGCTGGCCAGGCTCAAGCCGCGCCTGGCACGTTCCGGATTGTCGAATGTGCATGCGGCGCGCATCGAGTCGGAAAACGATCTCAAGATCAAGCGTCTGGCGGGAAAGATGGATCGCGTGCTGGTCGATGCGCCGTGTTCCGGCCTGGGAACCTTGCGCCGCAATCCTGACTTGAAATGGCGGCAGACGCCGGAGAGCGTCGCCGAGCTGACTGCCAAGCAGGCCTCGATTCTGCAGGCGGCGAGCGGTTTGCTGAAGAAGGGCGGGCGTCTGGTGTATGCCACCTGCAGCTTGCTGGCGGCGGAAAACGAAGCGGTGGTGTCGGCCTTTCTCGCCACGCATCCGGAGTTCGAAGCCTTGCCGGCGGACGACATCCTGCGCAAACAGGGTATCGATGTCGGTACTGTTGCGGGCGGGGCGCCGTATTTGCGGCTTTTGCCGCATCGCCACGCAACGGATGGTTTCTTTGCCGCAGTGCTGGAGAAGAAATAAATGAACGAAAACCGAAAATTCGAGCTGCTCTATCGTCTGTGGGGCGATTTCAATCAGATGGAGTTCTATCTTGAGGCGCTGGCGCTGATTTTGATTCTGGCTTTTGCCTGGTGGGTGGCGACGCGTTTACGCGCCCGCGACGAGGCGTGCAATGTGGCTGCCCGCGGCGCCTTGTCGGCCTTTGGTGCCGGTGGTCTGGAACGCATTGCTTTTCCGTTGCTGGCGCTGGCGTTGGTGCTGATCCTGCGCCGGGGGCTGCTCGAATTACAGTGGGAGCGATTGAGCCTGCTGTATCTTGCCGCCCCCCTGCTGGCCGCTTGGGGACTGGCGCGGGTGATGGTCTATGTGCTGCGTTGCATCTTCTCGCGCGGCGGGTTCCTGACGTCCTTCGAACGGCTGATTACCAGCGTCGTCTGGGTGTGCATCGTGCTCGACATGAGCGGTCTTTTCGACCTGCTGGTCGATGCCATGCAGCAGATTCACTTTTTTGTCGGCAAGCCGGAATGACTTCTTAAACGCCGGGGAATGGATT
>CAYTWY010000109.1:4687-5562 GCA_964440925.1 uncultured Propionivibrio sp.
TGTGGATGGTGACGCATGCTTCGGTCACGGTTTGTCTGACCCTGCTGTTCGCGCTGTGGGTGGGGAGCCTGATCGAGAGCCGCCTGATGGCGGCGGAGCAGCTGGACGGCAATCTGCGCGAGGTGCTGGCGCGTGTGACCAAGGCGCTGCTCTCGGTGATTGCGTTGTTGCTCAGCCTGTCGCTGGTGGGGATCGATGTGACGGCGCTTTCGGTGTTCAGCGGCGCGCTGGCGGTCGGTATCGGCTTCGGCTTGCAGAAAATCGCCAGCAACTACGTGAGCGGCTTCATCATTCTGCTTGATCGCTCGATCCGTCTTGGCGATCTGGTGGCCATCGACGAGCATGTTTCCGGCACGGTGACGCAGATCACCACGCGCTATACCGTTTTGCGCACACTTGCCGGCGCCGAGATCATCATTCCCAACGAATATCTGGTCGGCAACATCGTGCGCAACCTCTCCTTCAGCGACAAGCGCGTGCGCGTAGCGACGAGAATTCAGGTGGCCTATGATAGCGACCTGGATCTGGCGATGTCGCTCATGCGCGAGGCGGCAAGCGGGCATCCGCGTGTGCTGACGGAGCCGCCGCCCGGCGTTTTGCTGAGCGATTTTGGCGAGAGTGGCATCACCCTCGAACTGGGTTTCTGGGTGGCCGATCCGGAAGCGGGGACGGGCGGTGTGCTGTCGGACGTCAATCTGGCGATCTGGGAGGCCTTCCGTGCGCGGCGCATCGAGATACCCTTCCCGCAACGGGAAGTGCGCCTTGTCGGCGTGCCTGACAGAGGCTGAGAGGTAAAAGAAGCAAAAAAAATCCCGTGCCGTCAGGCACGGGACTCAAAGTCCCATCGTCAGATGATGGGTCAGGGAGGGTCAAAC
>CAYTWY010000110.1:0-5510 GCA_964440925.1 uncultured Propionivibrio sp.
TCGATGTCCCATTTCACCGCCAGGCGGCGGATCAGGCGATGCAGGATGTAAGGCAGGGCGATGACCTTGAGCAGCAGGGTCAGGCCGGCCGACCACAGGAGGTGGCTTTGTTTGGTGCTGAAGGCGACGATCAGGGTCGAGGCGAAGAGCACCATGCCCTGCATCATGAACAGGTTGATCAGGGTCAGGATGCGGCGCTGCGCCAGCATGGCGAAACCGAGCAGGAGCAGAATGGCGGCGCACAGGTTGATCATCTGGCCACTGAGCGTGAGGGCATGCAGGGTGGTCGGGAAAGTCATTGTCCCACCTCCAGCAGGAGGTGTACCAGCATGGCCAGAACGGCCATCAGGAACGCCGTGCCGAGAAATTCCGGGGCACGGAAGATGCGCATCTTGGCGCTCAGGGTTTCGATCAGGGCCAGCGCCGTGCCGCCGACGGCCAGTTTCAGTACCAGGATCAGTACGGCCAGAGCCAGGGTGCCGAGGCTTGATGATTCGGGTATGCCGAAGGGGAAGAACAGGGCGATGCCGATGCACGAATAAGCGAGCAGCTTGAGACTTGACGCCCATTCGATCAGGGCCAGATGGCGTCCCGAGTATTCGAGGATCATGGCTTCGTGGATCATTGTCAGCTCAAGGTGCGTGGTCGGGTTGTCGACCGGCACGCGTGCGTTTTCGGCCAGGGCGACCATGGTGAAGGCGACGCCGGCGAAGGCCAGGCTGGGATAAATGGCGAATTCCTTGTGTGCCAGGGTTTCGACGATGGTGGACAGGGACGTCGATTGGGCGATCAGCGATACGGTGAAGAAAATCATCAGCAGCGCCGGCTCGGCGAGGAAGCCGATAAACATTTCGCGGCGCGAACCGAGCGAACCGAACGCGGTGCCGACGTCCATTCCGGCCAGGGCGATGAAGACGCGCGCCAGGGCAAACAGGCCGACCAGGGCGATGGCGTCGGCGGCCGGAGAAAGAACGAGGTTGGTCGATACGGTGGGGACGATCGATGCGGCCAGCGCCATGCACGAGAAAATGAAATAGGGCGCCATGCGGAACAGCGAGGAGGCATTGTGCGCGAGCAGCACTTCCTTGGCGAACAGCTTGTGCAGGGTGAAGTAGGTTTGCAGCAGGGGCGGCGCCGAGCGGTTCTGCAGCCAGGCGCGGCACTGATTGATCCAGCCGGTGAGCAGCGGCGCCAGGAGCAGCGCCAGGACGAGCTCCAGCAGTTGGGAAAAGATGGCGTAGATGTTCATCCGCGGGTCAGAACCAGAAGAGTGAGCAGGGTGATGAAGCTGTAGAGCAGATAGATGGCGATCCGTCCCTGCTGCAGGAAGGCGATGATGCGCGTGATCCTGTCGACGAGAGTGGCGATTGGCAGATAGATGGCGTACCACAGCGGGTCTTCGACCACGCTGTGGTAGCGCGGCCGGGTATCGAAAGGCGAGGGATGTTCGCGGGTACGGCGCAGAAAGGTCGAGAACACGCGCCGGATCGGCTGGCCGAAGCCCTCGGCGGTGTCCTGCATGCGGCTGGTTTGCAGCGGGAAACCGCAATCCCAGGCCGGGACGCGTTGGGAGCGGGCATGGAAAAAGCGGCGTACCGCCCAGTACACCAGCGGCACGAACACGGCCAGGCTGGCGAAGAAAATGGCCGGGCTGTAACTGGCGCGATCCTCGTTGATCGGAGCCAGAAGCCACCAGCCGGTATTTCTGGCGGCATCGCTCAGGCCGCCGCCGACCAGCAGTCGGGTGACCGGGTCGAGCATGGCGATGATCACATTGGGCAGCAGGCCGAGCAGGATGCAGCCGACGGCCAGCCAGAGCAGACCGAGGCGTTCGAGACGGCTGGCGTCCTGTGCTTGCGCCAGTTTTTCCTCGCGCGGCTGGCCGAGGAAGATGATGCCGAAGAACTTGACCATGGCGAAACCGGCGAGTGCGGCGACGAGGGCGATGGCGGCGGCGACCACCGGCAGCAGCATGTTGAGGTAGCCGTGCGGCAGTCCGGAGGTAAACAGGAAACTTTGCAGCAGCAGCCATTCGGAGACAAAGCCGTTGAGCGGTGGCAGGCCGGCCGAAGCCAGTACGCCGACCAGCGCCAGCCAGGCTACCCAGGGCATACGGTGGATGAGACCGCCGAGCTTGCCGAGGTTGCGCTCGTGCGTGGCGTGCAGCACTGAGCCGGTGGACAGGAAGAGCAGGCTTTTGAAGAAGGCGTGGTTGAGGCAGTGGTAGAGCGTCGCGGTGAGTGTCAGTGCCGCCAGGGCCGGCAACATGAAGGAGCGGAAGATCAGTGCCAGGCCGAGGCCGACGAAGATCAGACCGATGTTTTCGATCGACGAGTAGGCCAGCAGACGCTTCATATCGACCTGGATGGTCGCGAAAATAACCCCGAGGAGCGCGGTGGCCAGACCGAGAACAAGCAGCAGGGCGCCCCACCACCAGTTCTGAGCGTGCAGCAGGTCGAAGCCGATACGCAACATTCCGTAGATGGCGGTTTTGAGCATCACTCCGCTCATCATGGCGGAGACCGGCGAGGGCGCGGCCGGGTGCGCTTCGGGCAGCCAGACATGCAGCGGTACGATGCCGGCCTTGGCGCCGAAACCGAACAGGGCGAGCAGGAAGGCCAGCGTCGGCCATAACCCCTCGGTGGAGAAATGACGCATGGCGTCGAAGGTGTAATCGCCGGCACTGCCGGCCATGACGCCGAAGGAGAGCAGGATGCCGACGGCGCCGACATGCGCGATCAGCAGGTAGAGATAGCCGGCGCGGCGGATTTCGGCGTGCCGGTGTTCGGAGGTGACGAGAAAGAAGGAACTGAGCGCCATCGATTCCCAGGCCACCATGAAGGCATAGCCGTCGTCAGCGAGCATGACGAAAGCCATGCTGGCGAGAAAGATGTGGTAGAGCAGGCATTGCAGGCCAGGCGCGGTGCCTTCGCCCTTGCGGAAATAGCCGGCGGTATAGATGGAAATGCCGGCCGCAGCGGTGCCGAGCAGGAACAGGAAAAAGGCCGACAGCGCGTCGAGGCGCAAATGGAAGGGCAGGTCGGGCAGGCCGAAAGGCAGGACGCGGCTGTGCAGGCCGCCGACCATGCCGGTCAGCGCCAGAACGGCAAGCAGGATGCCGGTCAGCGCACCGAGCGGGAAAAGCCCGCGGCTGATCAGGGTCAGTTTGCGCGGGAAGGCGATGCCGACCGCCCCGATCAGCAGCCAGACGAGTGGCGGCAGGAGAATCCAGTCGAGCAGGGGAAGTTCAGGCATGGTCGGAAGAGCGTTTGCTGGTTGCGCGCAGAATACGGGTCGCCGCCCAGAACATCAGGAACAGGCCGCCCAGTGTGGCTGCGACGGCTTCGGCGCTATTTTGCGGAAAGGCATGAAAGACGGAAGTCGTCTCCGGCAGTAGCCAGAGCGCGCCGCAGACGAAAAGGAACATTCCGGCCACGTCAAGAACGGCGTAGAGCAGGAGTTTCGGGCAGATCGGCAGGCGCTGGGCGGACGACATGAGGGGACTCATTCTACACCCGGATGGCGCCTATTTGATCCGCATTCCCGGTTCGGCGCCGCTGTCGGGCGCGAGCAGGAAGATGCCTGGCGTTTTGCCTTCCGCATCCGAGGCGGCGAGGATCATGCCTTCGCTCATGCCGAATTTCATCTTGCGCGGCGCGAGGTTGGCGACCATCACCGTCAGGCGGCCGACGAGTTGTGCCGGGTCGTAGGCCGACTTGATGCCGGCAAACACCTGGCGCGGTTTATCTTCACCGATATCCAGTGAGAGGCGAATCAGCTTCTCGGCGCCCTCGACGTGGCCGGCGTCAACGATTTTTGCTACGCGCAATTCGATCTTCATGAAATCGTCGATGCCGATATGCGGGGCGGCGACGATTTCGGCGGACGGGGCGGGCGGGGTCACATTCTTCTCCTCTTTCTGTTCGACTTTTTTCGCCGCGGGTCGGCTTTCGACCGCCGGAGCGAGAGATGTCCTGTTGGCGTCGACCAGCGCGGCGATCTGTTTCGGGTCGACACGCGTCATCAGGTGGTTGTAGGCATTGATCGTGTGTCCGGCCGGCAGCGGTATGGTGGCATCGTTCCAGGCGAGCGGTGCGATATTGAGGAAGGCTTCGACGGCTTCGGCGACTTTCGGCAGTACCGGCTTCAGGTACAGCGTGAGCAGGCGGAAGGCTTCGATGGCCTGCGAACAGGCGGCATGCAGTTCGGCCTCCCGTCCTTCCTGCTTGGCGAGTTCCCACGGTTTCTTGTCGTTGACGAAGACATTGGCGGCGTCGGCAAGCGCCATGATTTCGCGCAGGGCGCGGCCGAACTCGCGCGCCTCGTAGGCTTCGCCGATGCCGGAGGCGGCTTCACGCAAGGGTTTGAGCCATGCGGCGTCGGTTTCTGCCATTTCGCCGGCGAACTTCTTGGCGATGAAGCCGGCGCAGCGGCTGGCGATATTGACGTATTTGCCGACGAGATCGGAATTGACGCGGGCGCTGAAGTCTTCCAGGTTGAGGTCGATGTCTTCCATCGTGGCGTTCAGCTTGGCGGCGTAGTAATAGCGCAGCCATTCCGGGTTGAGGCCGGTCGTCAGGTAGCTCTCGGCGGTGATGAAAGTGCCGCGCGACTTGCTCATCTTGGCGCCGTCGACGGTCAGGAAGCCGTGCACGAACAGGCCGCTCGGCGTGCGGTAACCGGCGTGCTGCAGTTCGGCCGGCCAGAACAGGGCGTGAAAGTATAGGATGTCCTTGCCGATGAAATGGTACAGCTCGGTCTGGCTCTCCGGCTTGAAGTATGCGTCGAAATCGAGTCCCTTCTTCGCGCACAGGTTCTTGAACGAACCCATATAGCCGATCGGCGCGTCGAGCCAGACGTAAAAATACTTGCCCGGCGCATCGGGAATCTCGAAGCCGAAGTAGGGCGCGTCACGCGAGATGTCCCAGTCGGTGAGTTTGTTTTCGCCTTCGGCGCCCAGCCATTCCTGCATCTTGTTCGAGGCTTCCGCCTGCAGGTGACCCGGCTCGCGCGTCCAGCGGCGCAGGAAGCTCTGGCAGCTCTCGCTGGAGAGCTTGAAGAAGTAGTGGTCGGAATGGCGCAGTTCCGGTTTGGCACCGGAAACGGCCGAGTATGGGTTCTTCAATTCATTCGGCGTGTACGCCGCACCGCAGGACTCGCAGTTGTCGCCGTATTGATCCTTGGCGCCGCACTTCGGGCATTCGCCCTTGATGAAGCGGTCGGGCAGGAACATCTGTTTGACCGGGTCGTAGTACTGCTCGATGGTGCGCTTTTCGATCAGCCCGGCCTGTTGCAGGCGGGCGTAGATTTCGTTGGCGCAGGCCTGCGTTTCCGGCGAATGCGTGCTGTAGAAGTTGTCGAAGGCGACGTGGAAGCCGGCAAAATCGCGCGAATGTTCGCCGTGTACCCGCTCGATCAGCGCTTCGGGCGTGATGCCGTCCTTCTCGGCGCGCAACATGATCGGCGTGCCGTGCGTGTCGTCGGCGCAGCAGTACCAGCATTCGGCGACC
>CAYTWY010000111.1:0-5505 GCA_964440925.1 uncultured Propionivibrio sp.
GCGCGTCGACGCCGTAGCCTCGATGCTCTACCGCGACTACAGCCGCCAGGAAGGTGAGTGGATCCCCAACATCTACGGCGGACGCGAGAATCTGGAAGCCGTCCATTTCATCCGCCGTATGAACGAAGTGCTCGGTCAGGAATGTCCGGGCGCGGCTACCTATGCCGAGGAATCAACCGCCTGGCCTTCGGTCAGCCGTCCGCCGGCGATGGGCGGACTGGGCTTCCACTACAAATGGAACATGGGCTGGATGCACGACGTGCTCGATTACATGACGCACGATCCGGTACATCGCCGTTACCATCACAACCAGCTCACATTCGGCCTGCTCTATGCCTTCAGCGAGAATTTCGTCCTGCCCCTGTCGCACGACGAGGTCGTACACGGCAAAGGCTCGCTGCTCGGCAAGATGTCCGGCGACTACTGGCAGAAGTTCGCCAACCTGCGCGCCCTCTACGGCTTCATGTGGGCGCACCCGGGCAAGAAGCTCCTGTTCATGGGCGGAGAGTTCGGCCAGTGGAACGAGTGGGACGCGAACGGGTCGCTGGACTGGTGCCTGCTCGATTTCCCGCAGCACGACGGTATCCGCCGCCTGATCCGTGATCTTAACCACGTATACCGGCACACCCCGGCGCTGCACGAAATCGATTTCGAGCCGGCAGGCTTCGAATGGCTGTCGGCGAACGATTCGGATAACTCGGCGATCGCCTTCCTGCGCCACGGACACGACCGTGCCCGCGCCACGCTTTGCATCTGCAATTTCACTCCGGTCATCCGTCACGGCTACCGCATCGGCGTACCCGGTCCCGGCCGCTACCACGAACGCCTCAATACCGACTCCGAATATTACGGTGGCAGCAATGTCGGCAATCCGTTCGGCATCGTCAATGCCGAGCCGGTTCCGTCACATGGTCGCGAGTGGTCGATCACCCTGACCCTGCCGCCGTTGTCCACACTGCTCCTCGAATGGGAACACTGAACCCCGACAAGGGGCTGTCCTGCGGACGCCCCACCCCCCTCGGCGCGTACTGGGACGGCGAAGGCGTCAATTTCGCCCTGTTCTCGGCGCACGCCGAGCGCGTCGCGCTATGCGTCTTTATCGGTGGCGTGCAATACGAGC
Organism: uncultured Propionivibrio sp.; assembly: GCA_964440925.1. Taxonomy (GTDB): domain Bacteria; phylum Pseudomonadota; class Gammaproteobacteria; order Burkholderiales; family Rhodocyclaceae; genus Propionivibrio. The sequence goes on from CAYTWY010000111.1 coordinate 1,121, forward strand.
TGCCGCTGCCCGAATGCTCTGACCAAGTCTGGCATGGTTACCTGCCCGGTGCCGGCCCCGGCCTGTGTTATGCCTTCCGCGTGCACGGCGAACGTTCGCCCGGACACCGTTTCGACCCGCAGCACCTGTTGCTCGATCCCTACGCCCGCGAACTGACCGGCATTTTCAGTTACGAACACCGCCCTTCGTCGGCCAATTGCCTGAAGGCCTGTGTCGTCGACCCCGCCTTCGATTGGGGCGACGACACGCCGCCCGAAACCCCTCTCGCCGATTCGGTGCTGTATGAAATCCATGTCAAGGGCGCCACGCGCACACATCCCGGCGTCCCCGAAGAACTGCGCGGAACCTATGCCGGACTCGCCGCCCCGGCCATGCTCGAACACTTGCACAAACTTGGCGTCACGGCGCTCAATCTGCTGCCGGTGCACTGTTTCCTCGACGAAGAACGCCTGATCCATAGCGGACGCAGCAACTACTGGGGCTACAACACCCTGGCCTTCTTCGTACCCGAACCGCGTTACGCGGCACGCGTCGGCGGCCAGTCAGTGAGAGACGAATTCTGCGGCATGGTGCGCACGCTGCATGCCCACGGAATCGAGGTCATTCTCGACGTGGTATTCAACCATACCGCAGAAACCGACGAAAACGGTCCGATCATTTCCTTCCGCGGCATCGACAACGCCAGCTACTACCGCCTCAATCCGCAGGATCGCACGCGGTACGAAAACTTCAGCGGTTGCGGCAACACGCTCAACCTCGCCCATCCGCGCGTCCTGCAACTGGTCATGGACTGCCTGCGCTACTGGGTCAGCGAAATGCATGTCGACGGTTTCCGTTTCGATCTGGCGACGGCGCTCACGCGCGACAGCGCCTTTCTCGCGGCGATTCGCCAGGATCCCGTGCTTTGCGGCGTCAAGCTGATTGCCGAACCGTGGGATCTTGGCGCCGACGGCTACCGTCTGGGACGTTTTCCCCCCGGCTGGTGCGAATGGAACGACCGCTTCCGCGACGACGTGCGCGCCTTCTGGCTGACGCGGGAAACCGGCATTGCCGGGCTGGCGCAACGCCTCGCCGGATCGAGCGAAATCTTCGCCCACGACGGACGCGCGCCGCAAGCCGGCATCAACTTCATCACGGCACACGACGGCTTTACGCTGCGCGACCTCGTCAGTTACCAGCACAAACATAACGAGATCAACGGCGAGAGCAATCGCGACGGACACAACCACAACCTGTCCTGGAACTGTGGCGCCGAAGGAGTAAGCAACGATCCACAGGTTCTGGCATGCCGCCGCCATCTGCAACGCGCCCTGCTGGCCACCCTGTATGTCGCGCAGGGAACCCCGATGCTGCAGGGCGGCGACGAACTGGGGCGCACGCAATCGGGCAACAACAACGCCTATTGCCAGGACAACGTTCTGACCTGGATCGACTGGAAGGAAATCGACAGCGAGCTGCGCGAATTCACCGCCGGGTTGATCCGCCTGCGCCGCGATTTTCCCCAGCTCCGCCTGCGCCGCTGGCTGAACGGCAAGACCGATGCGCACGGACAACGCGATATCGTCTGGTGGCACCCGGCAGGGCGCGAAATGTCCATCGACGACTGGCATGCCGGGCAGCAGGACGGCCTCGGCTTCATTCTTGCCCCGCCCGAAGCAGCTGCACCGGGCACCACGCTGCTTGTCCTCTTCAACCGCCATGCCGAAGCACTGCACGTCCACTTGCCGGCAGGCACCTGGCAACTACTCTGCGACACCGCCGCCGAACGGCCTTTCCAGCCCGCGCCACGTCAGGAATCGACTCTTCTGGCCGGGCGCAGCGTACACCTTCTTTCGCGCGAGGAAAGTCATGAGCGCTAACCGCAGACGCAGCGGCATCCTGCTCCATCCCACCTCGCTGCCCGGCCGGCATGGTTCGGGAGACCTCGGCGCAGCAGCCTATCATTTTATCGACTGGCTGCTCGCCGGCGGCCAGAGTCTGTGGCAGGTTCTCCCGCTGGGCGGAAGCGGGCCGGGCAATTCGCCCTATATGAGCCCCTCCGCTTTTGCCGGCAACGAGTTGCTGATCGATCTGACGCAGTTGTGCAACAACGGCTGGCTGAGCGCGACGGAAATCGAACCCGATTTCCGTTTTCGCGCCGATCGTGTCGATTATCCGCTTGTGCGCGCTTACCGCATGGCACGCCTGCGGCTGGCCGCCAAACGCTTTTTTGCCACCGCACCGGCCGATTCTCACCACAACTTCTCGGACTTCTGCACCCAGGCAAGCCACTGGCTCGATGACTACGCGCTGTTCATGGCACTGGACGGGAAACACGGCAGCCACGGCAAGGTCTGGCCGGACTGGCCGGCCGCACTGGCGCAACGCGAAGCAAAAGCCTTGCAGCACGCCACGCAGACTCTCGCCGACGAATGCGCTTTCTGGAAATTCTGCCAGTGGTGTTTTCATGCCCAGTGGACAGCATTGAAGCTCCACGCCAATTCACGCGGAATTGAGATCATCGGCGACATGCCGATTTTCGTTTCCGCGCACAGCGCCGACGTATGGGCCAACCAGAAGCTCTTCGTCCTCGACGGAAAAGGACGGCCGCGCGTCGTAGCCGGTGTTCCCCCCGACTATTTCAGCGCCACCGGGCAGCTCTGGGGCAACCCGCTCTACGACTGGCCGGTACACGCACAGGAAAACTACCATTGGTGGATCGCCCGCATGCGCACCGCGCTGGAACGTTTCGACCTCGTGCGCATCGATCACTTCCGCGGTTTCGAATCCTACTGGGAAATTCCGGCTCATGCGCCAACCGCCGTCGTCGGCCAATGGCGTGCCGGGCCGGGACTGGCCTTTTTCGAGGCACTGCACGCCGCTCCGGGGATTGCTCCGGCAGCACACGAAAATCGGCGCATCATCGCCGAGGATCTCGGCATCATTACCGCCGAAGTCACCGCGCTGCGCAAGCGCGTCGGCCTGCCCGGCATGCGCATCCTGCAATTTGCCTTCGACGGGAAAAGCGACAATTTTTACCTGCCACATAATTTCGATACCGAAACGGTGGTCTATACCGGCACGCACGACAACGACACCACGCCCGGTTGGTGGAGCGGCCTGGACGCCCGCACCCAGGATTACATTCGCCGCTACCTCGGCGCAAACGGAGAGCACATCCACTGGGATCTGATTCGTGCCGCCTCGGCCTCGGTCGCCCGCCTGGCGATCATTCCGCTGCAGGACGTTCTCGGCCTCGGTTCGGCACAGCGCATGAATCAGCCGAGCGCCTCGGAAGGCTGCTGGGAATGGCGTTTCGACTGGCCACAAGTCGCCTCCTGGCACGCCGAGCATTTGGCCGAACTGGCACGGCTGCACGGAAGACACCCGCAATCACCGCCGCCCGCCATCTAGCAACTTGCTTCACAAACGAGGCGTATGGAGTATATTGAAAACGTTAGGCTTTTTTCAGTTCCCATCTTTCACCCAGAAAGGAAAGAACCATGGCCACAATGACCCGCAAAACGTGTTCCAGCAAGGCGCCCGCCAAGGCAGCAGCACCCGCCAAGAGCGCCGCCGGCAAAGCGGCAGCCAAAACCGCCGCCAAGGCCACCGCCCCGGCCAAGGCCGCGCCCAAGCCGGCATCTGTCGCCAAGGCGGCAAGCGTGAAAGCACCGGCAAAAGCCGCGAAAAGCAAGGCGGCGCAAACCAGAACGCCAGTCAGCGACGAGCAACGCTATCGCATGATTGCTGAAGCGGCGTACTACCGGGCAGAAAAGAATCAGTTCAAGAGCGATCCGGTACGTGACTGGATCGAGGCGGAAAACGCCATCGCCACCTTGCTCAACGGCTAGCCCCGCGCCCACGGCAGGGCCGCTCGCCGACAAGCGGGTCCGGGATCAGTCGGCGCTTACCGGAAAACTGCGGTAGAGCGCCTCGTAGTGCGCCGCCGAATCGTTCCAGGAGAAATCCTGCGTCATGCCACGGCGCTGTATCTTGCGCCATGCGCCCGGTTCCCGGAACAGGGCGCAGGCTTCGCGCAGGCGTACGCCAAGGGCGGAGCGCACCGGCTCGTCGAAAACGAAACCGGTCGCACAATCGGCTTCGATGTTGGCTCGCGTCGCATCGACCACCGTATCGGCCAGCCCGCCGACACGCCGCACGAGCGGGAGCGTTCCGTAGCGCAGGGCATACAACTGGGTCAGGCCACAGGGTTCAAAGCGCGAGGGAACCAGCAGGACATCCGCACCGGCAATGAACCGGTGCGACATGGCTTCGTTGTAGCCGATGTGCGTCGCTACCTGACCGGGATGAGCGCCCGCCGCATAGCGGAATCCCGCTTCCAGTTCGCCGTCGCCGCTACCCAGCACGGCCAGCTGACCGCCTTCATGCAACAGGTCGGGCAA
>CAYTWY010000112.1:0-1986 GCA_964440925.1 uncultured Propionivibrio sp.
ATACGATAACCGTTTCCGGGTCGTTGGTCTTGAAAATGAACACGCCTCTTGACGAGTCAAAACTCATCATGTCCGCAGTCGTCACTAAGAAGCAGTCTCGCATAAAACTACGCCAATATCCATGCGGATTGCAGAGTTGATTCTGAGACGGTGGCTTTGCTAAGATGCGCCGATAAAATTTCAGGGAGATCGGGCATGATGCGACAGTCTTTTTTTGCCGTCTGTGCGGCGGTGGTGGTGCTGGCCGGGTGCGCCACCGGCTATGAAGATCACGAAGCGTTCCAGCCCAAGCTGACAGAAAACGGCGGGCCGAAGGAGCTTTATTCGATCCGTAGCGAGCAGGTGACCGGGCTCTTTACGCCGGGGATGAGCAAAGAGCAGATCGTGCGGCGTTACGGCGCGCCGACGATGAGCGGTACCGGGGTGGACAAGGAGGGGAAGCCCAACAGTTGGGCAATGTATACCTACTTCCGCGGCTATTCGCATGTCGATACCAACCTTAATACGACGATCGTCAATCGTTCGACTTCGGCGACACTGTCCTTCGATAGTGTGGAGAAGCTGGTCGATGTCTCTTTCTCGCGCTGGCAGAAATTCAGTCTCGGCTCGAAGGGGATGCGCGATGCAACGGACGATGAGGTGGCGCGTTTCCTTGGCGCGCCGCAAGTGCTCGATATCAAGCCGGCCGCACCGGTTGTTGCCAAGGCGCCTGCTGCTGCGCCAGCCGCTGCCGAGGCGCAGGCCAGCGGCTGGAAGCTCGGGGCCGAGATCAGCGAGTTGCGCACCGAATTAGCTAACCGTGCCGGGTACAAGGGGCGCGGAGTGTATGTCGTTGCCGTCGATCCGCAGGGGCTTGCGGCGCGGGCCGGGCTCAATGTGGGTGATGTGATCGTCAAGGTCAATGGCGTAGCAACGCCGACTCGGGAGGATCTGATCGGGCAGTTGAAGGGGCTTCCGACCTCCGGTGCCCTGAATCTGCAGGTCTTCAGCCAGGGCCGCTTGCGCAATCTGAGTGTGCCGGCACAGCAGGGCACGGGCGGCACTTCGTCAATCTGATTCGCGCTTTTCCTTGCGTAGTGAGAGCCAGATCGAGAGGCCGATGAAGGTGGCGACAACGGCCAGCGAGAAGGTGATGGGAATCTTGTAAATATCGATCAGCAGCATCTTCAGGCCGATGAAGACCAGCACGGCCGCGAGGCCATATTTGAGCAGCGAGAAACGGTCGGCCATTTCGGCGAGCAGGAAGTACATCGCACGCAGGCCAAGAATGGCGAAGATGTTTGACGTCAATACGATGAAGGGGTCGCCGGTGATGGCAAAGATGGCCGGGATCGAATCAACGGCAAAGATCAGGTCGGAGAATTCCACCAGGATCAACGCCAGCAACAGCGGTGTGGCATAGCGCACGCCGTCGCGCCAGACGAAAAACCGTTCGCCATGCAGTGTGTCAGTGACCCGGATATGGCCGCGCAGCCACTTCAGCAAGGGGTTGTTGGCGAAGTTCGGCTTTTCATCGGAGAACCACCACATCTTGATGCCGGTCACCAGCAGGAACGCGCCGAACAGGTAGAGAATCCAGTGAAACTTGGCGATCAGCCAGGCTCCGATGAAGATCATCAGCGTCCGCATGGCGATGGCGCCGAGGACACCAAGCACCAGAACACGTTTTTGCAGTTCGAGCGGAATGCCGAAGAAGGCGAACAACATCAGCCAGATGAAGACGTTATCGACTGCCAGGGATTTTTCGATCAGGTAGCCGGTGATGAACTCGAGCGCTTTTTCATTGGCCAGTTCGCGACCGGAACTGCCCTCAAGATACAACCACAGACCCGCTGCAAATAAAAAGGAGACGGTGATCCAGATGACCGACCAGGTCGCGGCTTCGCGGAAGGAGACGCGATGCCGTTTGCCGCCACCGACTGCGAACAAGTCGATGGCCAGCATGACGAGAACAATGGCAAAGAAGCTTGTCCAGAGCCAGACGTC
>CAYTWY010000112.1:2086-5351 GCA_964440925.1 uncultured Propionivibrio sp.
GCCATGGCTTTTCCTTCGTCGACGCGCAGCACGGATTCCTGCATCTGTCCGGCCATGGCTTCGGCGCCCGACTGGATCGAGGTGACCATCGAGGCGATTTCCTGCGCCGAGGTGCTGGTTTTTTCCGCCAGCTTGCGCACTTCATCGGCGACAACGGCAAATCCGCGCCCGGCCTCTCCAGCGCGTGCGGCTTCGATGGCGGCGTTGAGGGCCAGCAGGTTGGTCTGGTCGGCCACGTCCTTGATGACGTCGGTAATGCCGGAGATGCGCTCGGAAGCGCTCTTCAGGTCTTCCGCCGTGTGTGCGGCAGCCTGAATGGCTTCAGCAATGCGGCCGATATCGTCGACCATGGTGCGAATGCTTTGCGCGCCGCTGGTTGCCGCTTCGCCGGACTCGGTGGAGATGCGCTGTGCATCGATGGCGAGGTCGGACACGTGATTGATGCTGGTTGAAATCTGTTCGAGCGCGGCGGCCATCGACGAGGTGGCTTCGGATTGATTCTCGGAACCTTGCAGCACCTGGGTCGATGCATCCTTGAGGTTTGCCGCAGCACCATTCAGTTCGGTCGATTGTTGCTGCACGGCGCGCAACATGGCGGAGAGTTCGCCGACCATGGTCATGGTGGCATTTTGCAATCGGGCCAGTTCGTGATCGTGCGTGGTGTCGATGTCCACGCGGGCGGTGAGGTCGCAGGCGGCGATACGCTCCATGACGCTGACCGTCTCATCGAGTGGTTTGCGGATGCTGCGGGTGACGATAAAACCGAAAATGAGTGCGATCAGCGAGGAGAGCAGGATGGCGACGGTCGACAGATTGCGCATGTGGTTGGCGTCCGTCACGATCAGCGCCGCGCGTTCGACGAGGCGTTTTTGTGTGTAATCGACATAGGCTTCGATGGCGTGTTCGAGATCCTTCATGCGTGGCCGCGCTTCCTTGTTGAGATATTCCTTGGCCTCGGCGGGTTTCTGTTCGATCGCCAGGGCAAAGACGTGATCCTGCTTGGGAATGGCCAGGTCGTACTGGGTGCGGATGTCGCGTGCGAGTCGTGCATTCTCTTCAGAGCCTTTGAAGTCGTTGAGGTAGCGTTCGACGGTTTCAATTCCGGTGAGCAGTCTTTCCTTGTATACCTCGTTTCTTTCGGTTTCTTTCTTCGCTTCCTTTTCGTCGTTGGCCATTATGGCGTTGCGCGCCTGGAGCCGCAGGTGGAAGTAATGGTCGCGCAGATCGTTGGCTTCCTTTTCGATGGGGATACTGGCGCTGGCCATGGTCTGTGCCAGGGTGTCGACTTCGTCGGAGGCCTGCCAGATGACGAATCCGGCGATCAGCTGGGTGAAGATGATGGCACAGAATCCGAAGGCCAGACGTTGCGCAACAGAAAATCGATCAAACATGGGGGCTCCTTGTAGGCGTGAGGTGGTGCGCTGATTCTGGTTTCTCGCGCGGGGCTTGGGCTTTCCACAGATGGATTCCCGGACATGCCTGAGCCGCTGTGTTCAGCATAGCAGAGGGCTTTTCGGAGTAAACGGGGGGCTTTTGCCGGTGGGGCGGCGTTGCTTCGACGCGGGCGGCCCAGCTTGCCCGGCGGCAGCGAAAAATGGCGCGATTCTATCAGCGATTGGTTGGCGCGTTGGCGGGGCGCGGCTGCCGTGGTGCGAATTTTGTTGCCAGTGCGCTTTGCTGTGGTCTATTCTCTTCCACTTTTGAGCGCGGCCGCAGGCTTGGGCAAAGAAGGTTTTGTGAAATCGATCGCGACAGGGAGGGGAAATGCAGCTTTTGCATGAGTTTTTCAACACCATAAACGGCATCGTCTGGGGCGTGCCGATGATTGTCCTGATTCTCGGGACCGGCTTTTATCTGCAGCTGCGCCTGGGGTTCATGCCGACGCGCAAGATCATCTATGGCTTCCGCATGATCCTGCGGAGCCGCAAACCGGGCGCGGGTGAGCAGGGCGATATTTCGCCCTTTGCCGCGCTGATGACCTGTCTGTCGGCGACTATCGGCACCGGCAATATCGCCGGGGTGGCGACGGCGATCGCCGTTGGCGGACCGGGCGCGCTGTTCTGGATGTGGATGACAGCGCTGGTCGGCATGGCCACCAAGTACGGCGAAGTGGTGCTGGCGGTGAAGTACCGCGAAATCGATGCCCGGGGCGAGTATGCCGGCGGGCCGATGTATGCCATCAAGAACGGGCTGGGCAAAAACTGGGGCTGGCTGGCGGCAACGTTTGCCGTTTTCGGTGGCCTGGCCGGATTCGGCATCGGCAACATGGTGCAGGCGAACGGGATTTCCAGCGCCGTGCAGGCGGCTTTCGGCGTGCCGACCTGGATTTCCGGCGTGGTGCTGGTGGCGCTCACTGGCCTTGTCGTTCTCGGTGGCATCAAGCGCATCGGGCGCGTGGCCGAATTGCTGGTGCCCTTCATGTGCGCCGCGTACATGATCTGTTCCTTCATCGTGCTGTTTGTCTTTGCCGACCGGATTCCCGACGCGCTGGCGCTGATTTTCACCCAGGCCTTCAATCCGACGGCGGCGAGCGGCGGTTTCATCGGCTCGACGGTGATGATGGCGATCCAGAAGGGGGTCTCGCGCGGCATCTTTTCCAACGAGGCCGGTCTGGGAACGGCCGGCATCGCCCAGGCGGCGGGTGCCAGCAGCAATCCGGTGTTCTCCGGCCTGGTCGGCATGATGGGCACCTTCATCGATACCATTATCGTGTGCACGATGACCGGGCTGATGATCATCGTCAGCGGCGTCTGGGATTCGGGCGCCAACGGCGCGGTGTTGAGTTCGGCCGGCTTCGAGGCGGCCATGCCCGGTTTCGGCAAATATCTGCTGGCCGTTTCGCTTGCCGTGTTCGCCTTCACGACGATTCTCGGCTGGGCGTATTACAGCGAGAAGTGCTGGGAATTCCTGCTCGGCACGGTGACCGCCAAGCCTTTCCGCGTGTTATGGACGCTGGCCGTTTTCCCTGGTGCCGTGCTCAGCCTCGATTTTGCCTGGCTGGTTGCCGATACGCTGAATGCGCTGATGGCGATTCCCAACCTGATCGTCCTGTTGTTGCTCAGCCCGCAGATCGTCGACATGACGCGGCAGTATTTTGCCGCTGCGGATGATGACGAGGCGTCGGCGCTGGTGGCCGAGGCAGAGCAGGCTTGAGGCATCAATCCCTTCCTCCTGCCGGCAAGGGCGGGTGGAAGGGCGTTTTCTCCGTGTGCTCCGGGGCTGCGGATTCAGGCATTTTTTCGGAAAACAGGGAGGTTGGGCATGA
>CAYTWY010000113.1:0-5189 GCA_964440925.1 uncultured Propionivibrio sp.
AACGAACAAATCAAGTTCCGCGAACGCTGGCGGCCCTTCTGCCCGAGCATGATCGACACTGTTGGCCCCAAAATGCTCGGCTGCGATCACCCGGCGCCCTTCATGACCTTTACCTTCGAAGTCGCCGAAGAATGGAAACAGCGCGTCCCTGAAGTAGTACATGAAGACGGTACGTCACGCGCACAGGTTCTCGAACGGAAACACAACCCGCGCTACTACGACCTGATGCTCGAGCTTGAAAAACTGACGGGCAATGGCGTTGTACTCAACACCTCACTCAACCGTCGTGGTGAAGCCATGATCTGTTCGCCGACCGATGCGCTCGACATGTTCTTCGGCTCAGATCTCGAGTACCTGATCATGGAAGACATCCTCGTCGTCAAGCAGAAGCACTCTTCGGCCGACGCATCCCCGGCAGTGGCAAACGGCAATGACTGAGGCTGAATTACCCCCCCGCTTTTCCCGGGTGAAAAACCACCTTGCACCCTGTCTGTCGCCGGTATGGGTGGCCTTCTTCGCCAGCGTCATTCTTTCGCTGATCGCCATCGGCTCGCATGACACGCTGAACCGCGATGGCATGCTGTACGTCGACACGGCACGCATCTTCCTGCAGGACGGCTTCACGGCCGCACTGAAATCCTTTCCATGGCCTTTCCTCTCGATCCTGATCGCGCTTGTCTCGCGCACCACCGGAATCGGGCTGGAAAACACGGGACACCTCATGAACCTCCTGTTCATGGCCGGAACCTGCGCCCTGCTTGTCTCCTGCGCACGCCGCGCCTTCCCGCAGGCGGCGTGGATGACCTGCCTCGTCGTCCTCGCCATTCCGGGCATCAACGAATACCGCAACGAACTGGTACGCGAATACGGCTGCTGGTTTTTCGTCATGCTCGGGCTGTGGCTGGCGCAGCGCTGGGATGCGCATCCTCGCTGGCGATCCGCCCTGGCGATCCAGACCTCGCTGCTCGCCGCCACGCTGTTCCGCCCGGAAGCCCTCGTTTTCTTCCCCGCCCTGATGTTGTGGCAGTTTTTCGCCGCGCCCGGAAGCGAGAAATGGCATCGCCTGCGGATGATCGGCGCCCTGCCGCTGCTTGGCATCATCTCGCTGCTTGCTCTCTACCTCACCGGACGCCTGCCATCGAGCCGGCTTGTCGCAGACATTGCGCGCCTCAAACTGGCACACTTCAGCACCACCGCACAAGGCATCGCTGCCACACTCCCGGACTATGCCAAGGATCAGGCGCGCGCCATCCTTTTCTTCGGCTCGCTGGCCATCATTCCCATCAAATTCATCAGCAAACTCAGCCTTTTTATCGTTCCTCTGTACTATGCGCTACGCGGCAAACAGACGGCCACGACAGAATTCTCACCCTTGCGGGTGTTTGCCTGGGCAGGCGGAGCCTATCTCGTTGTGCTTGTCGTTTTCGTCCTCGGCATGCAGTTTCTCGCCGGGCGCTACATTGCCCTGCTGCCGTTGCTCTGCACCCCGCTGGCAAGCCTCGGCCTTTGGCAACTCACGCGCCGCTTTCCGCGCGGCAAGCCCCTCATGCTTCTTGCTGCCGTACTCCTCATGTTTAGCAATGTGGTTTCAACAAATCCGGGGAAGTCGCATTTCAGGGAAGCCGGGAAATGGCTCGCGCAGAACGCCACCTACTCTTCCCGCATCTATATAGAAAGCCATCGCACGGCCTACTATGCCGGCTGGCCTTATGCCGCCGCATCTCCTCGCCAAGGAAAAGGCGCTCTGTCTGAGGTCATCGCCGGCCAGGCATTTGACCTTGTCGTTCTTGAAATCTCGCAGGAAGACCAGACGCTTCCCTTATGGCTTGACACGCTCGGGCTTAACGAAATCCGTCGTTTTGCAAACAACCAGGGCCAAGCCATCGTCATTGCCGCCCCACACCCCACGCCCGGGAGCGCCAATTGACGGAAGCGCCGGAAGCAGGCCGGGCTTCGCTCAGCGTGGTCATACCCGCGTTCAACTATGCGCACCTGCTCGAGCGCGCCGTCTGCTCGGTGGCCTCACAACTGGACGACAAAACCGAACTGCTTGTCGTTGACGACGGATCATCGGATCACACCCCCGACGTCCTTGCCCGGTTGAAAGCCCGCTTTCCGTCAAATTTTTCCTATGTCCGGCAAACCAATGCCGGCCCTGCGGCGGCACGCAACCACGGCTTGAAGCGCGCACAAGGACGCTTCGTTCTCTTTCTCGATGCCGATGACGAATTGCTGCCAGGCGCCATTGCGGCCATTCACAAAGCCATAAAAGAAAACCCGCAAGCGACCGCAATTCTTGGCGGACACCAGGACTGTTTTCCGGACGGCAAGAAAAAGCAGCGCTTCCCGACACCGATCCTAGGCTCGGCGCTGGAGCGCAGCCGGAATTATCTTATCGAAAAACGCATTTCCATCTCCCATGGCGCCAGCGTGTTTGCGCGCGAGCTCGTTGAGCAACGCCCGTATCCCGAGCATTTGCGGCAATCGGAAGACATTCCGGTCTTTGCCTATGTCGTGGCCATGAGTACTGCCGTTCTTCTTCAACGCGCCCTCGTGCGCATTCACAAGCATCCGGACAGCCTTCGCCATGATTCGGCGCTGGCGCTGGCATCATGCTTCGCTATCGCCGGCGAAGTATTCGCACGTCTCCCTACGGAATGCCAGGTGCTACGTCGCGCATACGAGGCGCGGCGAGCCCTGTCGGCCTTCCGCAACTGTTACCTTGCCGGAGACTGGCAACATGCGCAGGAATACTACCGGATCGCTCTGCGCAAGGACTGGGCACAAGCCTTGCGCTGGTCATATCTGAGCAAGTTCTTGCGTCTACAACCCCACATAAAAAGGTCATTGTGAAACCGATTCGTCTTTACTGGTGGCAGGGCGAGGGCGAACACGACCCTTGCCGGCAAAATTTTGGCGATTACCTGTCCCCGCGCATCGTCGAGATGGTCTCCGGTCGCCGCGTCGTTTTCTCCCCTGTTAACACAGCGGACATGCTGGGCATCGGAACGATTCTTAGCAAGGAACGCAAAGCAAAACGGTTTTTTGTTCCGCACCGGTTGCACATCTGGGGAAGTGGGGCCGGGCATTGCGACGAACGTTTCTCTTCGCGACATCACTATTGCGCCGTACGAGGAGAAAAAACTCTTGCCTGCCTGCCCGAAGGAAAAAAGGAAACCATCGCCCTGGGCGACCCGGCGCTCCTGGTCAAGCACTACTGGGACGATCGCCCCCGTCCTTGCAAAAAGTACGCTTTGGGCATCATTCCCCATTTTGTTGACCAGGGTTCGCCGGCAATCCGCCAGCTTCTTGAAATGCGTGGCGCGAAGTTCATCAATGTCCTGGCCCCCATCGACGAGATCCTGAGCGATATTCTGTCCTGCGCCTACATTGTCTCGTCGAGTCTGCACGGACTGATCGTCAGTGACGCTTTCGACATCCCCAACCGGAGAATCATTGTTTCTCGCAACATCCGTTCACAAATGAAATTCGCCGACTACTATTCCGCTTTCGGCCTTGCAGAACCCGCTCCGATTAACGCAAGCACCTCCCCGCTAAACGGCAGCAACGATCCGGAAGTCCTGATTGGCGCCTACGACAAAAAAAATATTGATCGCATTTGCGACAAACTGATTGCCGCATTTCCAGCACTCTGAGACGCACAGACGCAACAACCTTCATCTGGCTCCGCTATAAAATCATTTTCTACAGCGAAATCTTCCGCCACATTTTTTTGATTGCCTTCCTGCCCAACGCACGTTTCATGCGCACCTTGAGATCGTAAAAATAGAACGGCAACTTCAGCCGTCCGGCGAACTTCCGCCCCTGGTTCTGCAGGTAGATGTCCATGAAGCGGTCACGCCCCTCGGCATGCATCTTGTTGCACACCCGGACGAGATCGGACAGCCGCTTCGTAAGGGATAACGGCCGCGAATGGACATGGATGCGCCCGGTATCGATGAGAATGAACTGCAACGCGCCCCCGCTCTCCTTGCGGATCAGGATATTGCCTCCGGAAAGATCCCTGAAATGAATGCCGCGCGCGTGCATCGAGAACAGGTAGGCACTCAACTGACGGTAGGCCGCATCCTGCGAAACGCCGAGAAACTCTGTTTCTCCGCGCGCGAAAGCAGACGCCAGATCGCGCGCCGACGCCGCGGCGGAAACGTACTCGCAGACGTAAAAGTTGTGCGTCAGACTCTTATCTCCGATTTTCTCGAAATAGGCCGCCGGTGGCGCCGCAGCGATACCGCGCCGAAGCATCTCGCATGTTCCATTCCAGCTACGCAAACCTTTTGATGGTTTGAAGCGATCCAGAAACTTCTTGTGCACATGCATCTTGACCGGTTGTTTTACGACCAGCCGGGCACCTTGATTGCGCGGGTCATCAATCGTCCAGATAGCGTTGCGCGCATGGCGAAGGGTCGAGTTTTCTGCTGGCGCGCCGATCCGTTGCGGATGGATCCGCTGCAATAGCACGGCGGCCTCATTCGCATCGCGAGCGAGCAATACCCCTTGCCAGCTGTCTTCCCGGAAGAAGAAATGCTGCTGGCCTGCCACATGGCGATGAATTGCAAGATCGGGAAGAATGTCGGCTTCCGGCTTAATGACGACTTTCCGTTCAAGAGCCCAGCGCAGGTAGATCGGTGACTCGCTGATCAGTGACGGGGATTCACTCAGCACGTCCCCGTCGCGAGAAATAAAAGTAGCCGACTGCAAATCCACGTCTTCATAACAATCAACCAGAGCAGCCGCACGACCATTGATCGTCCATGCAACATGCATCAGATGTTCACCGGAACGAAACGCGTGCACTTCCAGCAGCGGGGACACCGACAACCGGCCCTCGTAATGGCTTCCGGGAATCGTCCGCGCAAAAGCTGCCAGCGCACGCAGCGCCGGGCGTTCGCGGAAATCGCCACACGCTCCGCGCACACCGGCGTAATGCGTGATGCGTTCGAGTGCCGGATAAGGCCAATCGCCTTCGTCGATCAGCCCCTCGCGATGACAGATCAGCGGCCCCCACCAGGCCGCCTCAAGCGCCCCCGAAGCGGCACACAGCACCATGTAGCGCGACAGGTAATCGGCCTGTTTCTGTTCACTGTCGGGCAGCAGGCGCTCGATGCGTGGCAGGGTCCAGAACGCTGCCGGAGAAAGAAAGGCCGGCACACCGAAATCGGCGCCGATTT
>CAYTWY010000114.1:0-5170 GCA_964440925.1 uncultured Propionivibrio sp.
ACTGGCCAGTCGCCCCCCTTCACTAGGATCTCCGGGCGGCATTCGAGAATGCGTTCGATGGGCGTGTCTTCGTCGAACCAGGTGACGAACGAGACGCATTCGAGGGCAGCCATTACCGCCAGGCGGTCGGCTAGCGGGTTGATCGGGCGGTCATCGCCCTTGCCTTGCCGTTTGACCGAGGCATCCGAATTGATGGCGACGATCATTGCCTGGCCCAACGCCCGCGCTTGTGCGAGCAGGGTGACATGCCCACGGTGCAGGATGTCGAAGCAGCCGTTGGTAAAGACCAGAGGGCGGGGCTGTTGTGCGAGGCGGGCAGGAATGTCCTCGGGGGCGACGATCTTGCTTTCGAAGTTCGGGGCGGGGTAAGCGGTCGACATGGTTTTGTCCTGCGCGAGACGATAGAATGTTAGTGCTGGCGGCGCGGATCCCGCCTTTTCCCGGCGGCGCACCGAGTGCCTAGCGCCGGTGGTGCCAGGCGGCGGGCATCCGGCTTAGCGCCTGTTCTCTTCCGGTGTTGCCGTTTTGCGGTTCGACTGGGCGACATCCAGTTCCCTGGCCTTGGCTGGGGCGATGATTTCGATCAGGTTGACCACTTTTTTGACGCCCGCTGTGGTGCGTGCGACATTGATCGCCGCATCGGCTTCCGGCTGGGTGAGCAGACCGAGCAGATAGACAACCCCGGCTTCGGTGACGACCTTGACCTGGATGGGGTTGAATTTTCCCGAGTCGAGCGAACGGCTCTTGACCTTGGAGGTGATGAAGGCGTCGTTGCTGCGTTCCGAGAAAGCGCTGACCGGCCCGACCGCCAGTTCGTTATATACGCCGTTGACATTGGCGATGGCGGCAACGAGGCGCTCGGCTTCGGCTTTGGCCTCGCTGCTGGGGACTTCGCCGGTAATTAGCACCTTGCGGTTGAAGCTGGTGAAGTTGAAATGCGATTTTTCGCCGAGTTTCTCGCCAACGCGGGCGTTGGCTTTCCATTCGAGGCTCTCATCCTCGGTTTGCGTGCCGACCGAGCGGCGGTCGACGGCGGCCATGATGCCGCTGGTAACGCCGGCGGCAACCATCGGGAAACAGCCTTGCAGGGCGGGCAGGACAGTCGCTCCGAGCAACAGTGCAACGGTGAACTTCTTCATTCTTCAACTCCTAAAAGCAGGCAATCGATGGCGTCGCACAGGCAATGGACGGTGAGCAGATGCACTTCCTGGATACGTGCCGTACGTTCCGCAGCGACGCAAATGTGGATGTCGGTCTCGCGCAGTATCCTGGCTATTTCGCCGCCGCCCTTGCCGGTCAGGGCGACCACGTGCAGGTCGTTGTCGTGCGCGGCACGGATGGCTTCGACGATACTGGGCGAGTTGCCCGAGGTGGAAATGGCCAACAGCACGTCGCCGGGCTGGCCGAGGGCGCGAACCTGACGCTCGAAAACGGCGGCATAACCGTAATCGTTGGCAACTGCGGTGATGATCGAGCTGTCCGTTGTCAGGGCGATGGCTGCCAGTCCCTGGCGTTCGAGTTCGAAGCGTCCGATGAGTTCAGCGGCAAAGTGCTGCGCATCGGCCGCCGAGCCCCCATTGCCGCAGGCCAGAATCTTGCTGTTGCCGACCAGGGCGCTGACCATCAGTTCGGCGGCCAGGGCGATCGGTGCGCTGAGCATTTCGCCGGCGTCAAGTTTGGTGCGTGCGCTGTCGGCAAAATGCTGGCCAATGCGTGAAATCAAATCCATAGTTTGTCGTGCGGGCTGTTTGAGCAGGCGCTAGTCTAACATCAGAGCACCAGATAGACCTCAAACTCGACACGGCGCCAGGGATCCGGATCGTCGCGCAGCTTCGCGACGCGTCCCTCGATTTTTTCTCCGGCGTCCAGCGCACGTGCCACAGCGCGGTTCTCGGCGCGTGGTACATAGCCGAGTTTCTCGCCCCTCCATTCGACACGCACGGCATGGCGGTCGTGGCGGTTGTCCGCTTCGCGGATCAGGGTCAGGCGATCACCACACCGGATTTCTCCCCATACGGCGCTTACAGCGTAATACTGGCTGCCGGCCAGAGGAGAACTCTGCACCAGGATCCTGATCGTTTCCGCACCGACTGGCGCTGTGCTAAGGAGCGTGGCGAAAAGAAGCGAAAGCAGGCTAATCGGCGCAAAACGCATCGCGTAACCACTCCATCGGCGCGTCGGCCTGTCCGTCAATGAGCAGGCAGTCAAAACGGCAGGGGGTGTCGTCCTGTCTGTGGCTTGCCAGGTAGTGCCGGGCGGCGAGAATTAAACGGCGCTGTTTTTCGGCTGTGATGCTGGCAGCGGCGCCGCCGTAATCCCGGTGCCGGCGCAGACGGACTTCGACGAATACCAGATGGTCTCCGTCGCGGCAGATCAGGTCGATTTCTCCGCCGCGACAACGGTAGTTGCGCGCCAGCAGGGAAAGGCCGTTCTGCGTCAGAAAACACGCGGCGCGATCCTCGGCGCGCTGGCCGATTCGCTGTGCGGATGCGCTCATGGTATCGTTGTCGCTCATCATCTCGTTGAACGCCATGACGGAAGAATCATCCACATTATATGTAGTCCCGACCCCGCTGGGCAATCTCGGCGACATGACGCAGCGCGCCATCGATGTGCTCAGGCAGGTTGCCTGGGTCGCTGCCGAAGATACCCGGCATAGCGCGCCGCTCCTCAAGAATTACGGGAGTGGGGCGCGTCTGCTGCCAGCGCATGAGCACAACGAGGAAGCGGCGGCGCAACAGGTGATTGCCCGCTTGCGTGAAGGGGAGTCGGTGGCGCTGGTGTCCGATGCCGGGACTCCTGCCGTGTCGGATCCTGGAGCGCGCCTGGTGGCGCGCGTACGGGCGGCCGGTTTCCGCGTGGTGCCTTTGCCGGGGCCGTGTGCCGCGATTACCGCCTTGTCGGCTTCCGGTTTGAGTGAGGCACATTTCCTTTTTTACGGATTTCTGCCCGCCAAGGCCAAGCAGCGGGAGGAATCCTTGCGCGCCTTGCTGGAACTGCCGTATGCGCTGGTGTTTTACGAAGCGCCGCACCGGATTCTGGAAACCGTTGCGGCGCTGGTTGAGGTATTTGGCGGGGAACGTACGCTGGTTCTGGCGCGCGAGCTGACCAAGCTGTTCGAGACCGTGCATAGTTGCCCTCTCGGTGAGGCGCTGGAATGGCTTGAAGCCGACCCCAATCGCCAGCGTGGCGAATTTGTCCTGCTGCTTTCCGGGGTGGCGCAGGCCGGCCATGACGGCGAAGGCGAGCGCGTCCTGAAATTGCTGCTCGACGAAGGTTTGCCGGTCAAGCAGGCGGCAAAGCTGGCGCAGGCGATTACCGGTGCAGCGAAGAACCGCATGTATGAGCTGGCCTTGGCACTGAAGAAAAACTGAGTGCCAGGCGCACACCGCCCACCGCATACCGCCCGCAGTGTCCGTGCACTCTGTGGTTAAACCGTTTTTACACTAGAATTCGCACATTCCTTTACTGATGCAAAAAATGCAGATCACCATTACCCGTCCTGATGACTGGCATCTCCATCTGCGCGATGGCGAAGCCCTGGCCTCCGTTTTGCCGCATAGCGCGCGCCAATTTGCCCGCGCCATCGTGATGCCCAATCTGCGCCCGCCGGTAACGACCGTCGCTGCGGCGGCCCAATATCGTCAGCGTATCCTGGCCGCCGTGCCCGAGGGGATGTGCTTCGAGCCCCTGATGACGCTGTATCTGACCGACAAAACGCCGGCTGATGAAATCCGGCGTGCAGTCGAGAGTGGTTTCGTCAAGGCGCTCAAACTCTATCCTGCCGGGGCAACGACCAATTCTGATGCCGGGGTGACCGACCTGGCGAAATGCGACGCGGCGCTCGCCGAGATGGAAAAATCCGGGATGCCCCTGCTGGTGCATGGCGAAGTGACCGATCCGGCGATCGACATTTTCGACCGCGAGAACGTGTTCATCGAGACGGTGCTGCAGCCGCTGCTGGCTCGGCGTCCGGGTTTGCGCGTAGTGTTCGAGCACATTACGACCCGCGATGCCGCACAGTTTGTCGCGACGGTGGGCGATAACGTGGCGGCGACGATTACCGCGCATCATCTGCGGTACAACCGTAACGCCATTTTTACCGGCGGTGTGCGGCCGCATTATTACTGTCTGCCGGTGCTGAAGCGCGAAGTGCATCGGCAGGCGCTGGTGAGTGCGGCGACCTCGGGCAGCAAGAAGTTTTTCCTCGGTACCGATTCGGCACCACATGCGCGCACAGCCAAAGAAGTCTCCTGTGGCTGTGCCGGGTGCTATACGGCGCATGCGGCGCTGGAACTTTACGCCGAGGCGTTTGCCGAAGTGGGCGCGCTGGACAGGCTGGAAGCTTTTGCCAGCTTCCATGGCCCCGATTTTTACCGGCTGCCGCGCAATAGCGGAAAAGTCACGCTGGAAAAGACTGCGTGGGTGGTTCCGGCGGCGTTCGATTATGCTGGCGGTGAGCAACTGGTTCCCTTGTGTGCGGGTGAAAGCCTGGGCTGGATTTTGCGCGTTTGATTTCTTCCGGAGGACTGCCGTGATTGCGTTTCGATGTCTTGCCGTGGTCTTGCTGCCACTCCTGCCGAGTCTGCTTGCCGGTTGTTCCGATCAGCGCGCAAGCTATGAAATCAACGGCAGGAACCATGCGCTGAGCCTGGTTCGCGTGACGACCTTTCCGTGGGCGAAAACGGCCAGCTATTCGCTGGTGGCAACGCGCATGCCCGACTGTCTGCGCCGCCATCATTTGCCCGATGCCGCCCTGGATGCCCGGGTCGAGGTCTTCTCGCCCGGTAATAATGCCTGGATTGTGCGTCAGGAAGGTCGCCTGTTCGTGACCGAAACGCGCACCTGTGAGGGATTTGCCACATTGTCTGTCGTGCCCGACGGCGGGCTGGGGGTTGCCGTGGGTAGTTTTGAAATGCGCGACCAGCAGCTGGTTTTCGTTGCCGCGCCGAAAGTCGAATTGTCGCCTGCGTCTTCCGTTGCTCCCGTCGATGATCGGCCGCCGCCTGCCGGCAAGGAATGAGGGGTGGTTTCTTGCTGACCTGTCGTTGCCGACTCTGCGTATAATGGGCGGCGGGAAGTCGGTCAGGCAACCGCTGCGTGCTTTGGCACGGGGAGGAAAGTCCGGGCTTCATAGAGCAAGATGCCGGTTAACGACCGGGCACCGTGA
>CAYTWY010000115.1:0-5062 GCA_964440925.1 uncultured Propionivibrio sp.
ATCCAGGCCGAACAGAACGCCGTCGCCAGCAAGGCCGGGCAGGACAAATACGCCGACGCGATCGGCGGCAAGATTCGCGGCCTGATCGTCCTGCCGCTCAACATCCAGGGCAACCCGGAAGCCGAGTTTGCCATCAAGCAACTGCCCTCCGGCGAAGTGCTGGAGGTCAAGCTGCGCAAATCGAGTGGCAACAAACTGCTCGACGCGGCTATCGAGCGCGCCATTTACAAGGCGTCACCACTGCCCCTGCCAGAACGCAGCGATCTCTTTCAGCGCGATCTGAACCTGAAATACAGGCCCTTCCGCGAATAAAAAGCACCGCCAGGCCATGCATTTACGTTTGATTACACGTTCTTCCCGGCGCATGGGTCTATAATGTCGCGTTGTTCAATCGTTGCCCGTGCCGACATGCTCCGTTCCCTGCTCAAACCCTGCGTTTCAGGTCTGTGTTTCTGCTGCACCCTGCTCGCCCTGCACACCCCGGCGCATGCCGAACTGAGCATCGAAATTACCGGTTCCGGCGCCAACCGCATTCCTGTGGCGCTCGCTGATTTCGGCGGCGAACCCGTCAGTTCACGCGCCCTGACGGGGGTCATCCGCGGCGACCTTGAACGCAGCGGCATGTTCCGCATGATCGACGCCCCCGCAACGGCAATGACCGAAGCCACGCCGCCCGCCTTCGCCGACTGGAAGTCACGCGGCGCCGACGCATTGGCCGCGGGCAGCATCGGCGGCGCCCCCGGCCGCCAGGAAGCGCGTTTCCGTCTCTACGACGTCAACAAGCAGACGCCGCTCGACGGTTCGGCCTACCCCTTCTCGGCCAGCACATTGCGCGCCATCGGCCACCACATTGCCGACGCCATTTACGAACAACTGATCGGCGAACCCGGTGTCTTCTCGACGCGCATCGCCTATGTCGTCAAGGGTGGCGGCAACCGCTACGAACTGCACATCGCCGACGCCGACGGGCAGAACGCCCAGGTCGCCCTGCGTTCCAGGGAACCGATCATCTCGCCGACCTGGTCACCGGATGGCAGCCGCCTGGCCTATGTCTCTTTCGAGAACAAGAAGCCGGTCATCTATGTACACTCGCTGGCCAGCGGAAAGCGCATCGTCACCGCCAACTTCAAGGGTTCCAATTCAGCGCCGGCGTGGTCGCCGGACGGGCGCAAACTGGCGGTCGTCCTCTCCAAGGACGGCGGCTCACAAATTTTCACCGTCAACGCCGATGGCTCCGGCGTGCAGCGCCTGACCTCGGGCGGCATCAATACCGAGCCCTTCTTTGCTCCCGACGGCAGTGCCATTTATTTCACCTCCGATCGCGGTGGCAGCCCGCAAATCTACCGCAGCAGCGTCACCGGCGGCGACGCTCAACGCGTCACTTTCGAAGGCAGTTACAACGTTTCGCCACGCATCTCGCCGGACGGCAAGTCAATGGCCTTCATCACCCGGCACAACGGCTCCTTCCGCCTCGCCGTGATGGATCTGGCCAGCCGCCAGGTACAGATTCTCACCGATTCGCACAAGGACGAATCCCCGTCCTTTGCCCCCAATAGCCGCATGATCCTGATCGCCACCGAAATCGGCGGGCGCGGAATCCTGTCCGCTATCTCGAATGACGGGCGCATCAAACAGCGCCTTTCCATACCGGCGGGCGATGTCCGCGAGCCGGCCTGGGGTCCATTCAGGAAGTAAGCCCGGTTTTTAACTCACTATCCAACGCAGGAGAAACACCATGAAACACCTCGTCGTACCCGCCCTTCTCGCCCTTCTCATCGCCGGCTGCAGCTCGACGCCGGACGCCCCCGAACAGGGCGGCGCCCCGGTCGAAGGCCGCGACGGCAGCATCGCCACGGTCAATGCCGGCAGCGTTGACGCAACCCGCCTGCCGAAGGAACTGACCGACCCGAACAACATCCTGTCCAAGCGCAGCATCTATTTCGACTACGACAAGTATGACGTCAAGGCCGAATACAAGGATCTCGTCAGTGCACACGCCAAGTTCCTGTCCAAGAACCGCCAGTTCAAGGTACTGATCCAGGGCAACACCGATGACCGTGGCAGCCGCGAATACAACCTGGCTCTCGGCCAGAAGCGTGCGGACGCCGTCAAGAAGATGCTCACCCTGCTTGGCGCGACGGAAGACCAGGTTGAATCGGTCAGCCTCGGTGAAGAAAAGCCGAAGAACGAAGGCCAGGGTGAAGCCGCCTGGGCAGAAAACCGCCGCGGCGACATCCTCTACAAAGGCGAGTACTAAAAATGCCGGCGCGCCTTCTGCGTTTTACCCCGAAGAACCGCTCTCTCGTCCTGCTGCTGGCGCTGTCCTGCCTGCAGCCGGCACGGGCCGGCATCTTTGACGACGAAGAGGCGCGCCGACTGGTCAAGGATCTGTCGATCCAGACCAACGAGCGCATCGACACCCTGGGCAAAGCGCAATTCGAGCTGGCCAACCAGATTCAGTCCTTGCGCGAAGAAAACGCCCGTCTGCGCGGCCAGATCGAATCGCTGAGCTACGAACTCGAAGCGGCAAAAAAACGCCAGCAGGATTTCTACATCGATCTCGACAACCGTCTGCGCAAACAGGAAACGGCACCGGCCGCAAGCGCCGAAAACAAGGCCGCGCAAGGCGCGCCCGAAGAAGGCCGGCCGGCCGCTGCCGACCCGGCTGCCGAGGCCCGCGAATACGAAGCCGCGCTCAATTTCTTCAAGGCCAACAAGATCAAGGAAGCCGGTCTCGCTTTCGACGCCTTCGTCAAGGCACATCCGGACAGCACGCTGGCGCCCAACGCGCAGTACTGGCTCGGCAACGCCTACTTCGCCCAGCACGATTGCAAGAAATCGATCGAAGCGCACAAGGTCGTCGTTGGCAAATGGCCGCAGCACGCCAAGGCACCGGACTCGCTGCTCAACATGGCCTCCTGCCAGCAGGAACTGGGCGACGCCAAGGCCGCCAGGGCCACGCTACAGACCGTGATCGGCAAATATCCGGACAGCGCGGCAGCAGCCACGGCCAAGCAACGCCTGAAAAAGTAAACCGGTGGCCGGCGCCCCCGCAGAGCTCACGCTGCAGGTCAGCGAGATTTTCCACTCGCTGCAGGGTGAAGCGTCGCGTGTCGGGCTGCCCACCGTCTTCATCCGCCTCACCGGCTGCCCCTTGCGCTGCCTGTGGTGCGACACCGAACACGCCTTTTCCGGCGGGCAGCGCCTAAGCCTCGGGCAAATCCTCGCCGCCACCGCGCCATACGCCACGCACCAGGTCTGCGTCACCGGCGGCGAACCGCTGGCACAAAAAAACTGCCTGCCACTGCTTACGGCACTGTGCGACGCCGGGTATGAAGTTTCGCTCGAAACCTCCGGCGCACTCGACATCGCCGCCGTCGATCCGCGCGTCGCGCGCATCGTCGACCTGAAAGCACCGGGTTCCGGCGAATGCAGCAAGAACCACTGGCCAAACCTCGCCCT
Source organism: uncultured Propionivibrio sp. (assembly GCA_964440925.1). GTDB lineage: Bacteria > Pseudomonadota > Gammaproteobacteria > Burkholderiales > Rhodocyclaceae > Propionivibrio. The sequence continues at coordinate 3,463 of CAYTWY010000115.1, forward strand.
GCTCAATGCCCGTGACGAACTGAAATTCGTCCTCAAGGATCGCGCCGATTACGACTGGGCCTGCGCCATCATCGCCGAACACCGCCTGGCCGAACGCTGCCCGCTGCTCTTTGCCCCGGTGCAGGACAGCCTGCCGGCGCGCACGCTGGCCGAATGGATTCTCGCCGACCGGCTTCCGGTTCGCTTCCAGATGCAACTTCACAAGCAGCTTTGGGGTAATATGCAGGGAAGGTAGCGCTTTCGAGGAGGGCAACATGGCCGATGAACGTCGTCAGTACTCGCGTATCGCATTCCACACCCCGGCCCGACTGGTCTTTCCCCAGCACAGTCTGGATGCCGTCGTTCTCGACCTGTCACTGAAAGGCGCACTGGTCCGTCTGCCTGCCGAAACAGCGGTGCAGGAAGGCAGCAACTGCGTCATCCACGTCAGTCTCGACAGCGCTGGCGACCAGATCAGCATGGAGGCGCGCATCACCCATATCGAAGGCCGCTACATCGGCCTGCTCTGCCGCAGCATCGACCTCGACAGCGTGACACACCTGCGCCGCTTGGTCGAACTCAATGTCGGCGACCCCGAACTGCTCAACCGCGAGCTGTCGACTCTGATCAACGAGCACCTCGCCGGCAACCGGCGCTGAAAACCGCGTACGCAAAGCCATCGGCGTCAACGCCGGCCACGGAGCGCCCGCGATCCCGGTAAAATAGCGTCTGTTCTCCGTTTTTCTTTTCCGCACCATGCCCACAGAAGCGCCCAACCCGCCCCGCGCCGTCGTCCTGCTCTCCGGCGGCCTCGATTCTGCCACCGTCCTGGCCATCGCCCGCCACCGCGGCTTCGATTGCTACTGCCTGTCACTCGATTACGGGCAGCGCCACCGCACCGAACTGGAAGCCGCCGCGCGCATCGCCCGCGCGCTCGGCGCCAGGGAGCATCGCGTCCTGCACCTCGCGCTCAGCGACTTCGGCGGTTCGGCCCTCACCGACACCACCATCGCCGTCCCCGTCGACGGCGTGCAAGCGGGAATCCCCGTCACCTACGTCCCGGCACGCAACACCATCATGCTCTCGCTGGCGCTCGCCTGGGCCGAAGTGCTGCACAGCCAGGACATCTTTGTCGGTGTCAATGCCGTCGACTACTCCGGCTACCCGGACTGCCGCCCGGAATACATCGCCGCCTTCGAAAACATGGCGCGCCTGGCCACCCGTGCCGCTGTCGAAGGCGCCGCCTTGAACATACACGCCCCGCTGATCGACCTCTCCAAGGCCGAGATCATCCGGCAAGGCACCCGCCTCGGCGTCGACTATGCGCAAACCATCTCCTGCTACCAGGCCGACGCCAACGGACGCGCCTGCGGCACCTGCGACTCCTGCCGCCTGCGCCGGGAAGGCTTCGCCAGCGCCGGCATCGCCGATCCGACGCCCTACGCCGGAACGCCGTGAGGACAGCGCCCGCCGCGCCGCTGTCAACGCAAGAACAACTTTGCGTTGACAGCTTTTCAGCCGCTATCTATAATCCGCCTTCCTGTTTTCTGGGTCGGTAGCTCAGCTGGTAGAGCAGCGGACTTTTAATCCGTTGGTCGGGAGTTCGAATCTCCCCCGACCT
>CAYTWY010000116.1:0-5026 GCA_964440925.1 uncultured Propionivibrio sp.
TGAACATCGTGATCAAAGCAGAACGGGTTAGGTTATTGCGCGAATCGAAAAAAATGTCACAAGCCGCGCTGGCTAATGCAACTAGGCTAGGTAAGCGTCAAATACAGCGTATTGAGCAACATGAGGGCGAATTGCCTGTGCGCGAAAACACGCTCAATAAGTTGGCAAAGGGCCTTAGGGTGAACCCAAGAGTGTTGACGGGCGAAGAGTTGATGCCCGAGTCAACTGTCAGTGACCACATTGGTGTGTCAGCGCAGTCAAGCGTAAAAACCATCAAACTCTCGCCGCATGTTCAATTGCAATACGACCTCATCAAAGAGGTCTACGGCGGAACTTTCGAAGACCTTGTGAGCTTGGCGCCGATTCTGTTTACTCAGCTCGCCGAGCAAAGCCTGGCATGGCGCGAAAAAGAATTCAACGACAAGGTAAAAAGAACGGCTGAGATTATTGATTTTGGTAGACGCTTTCCTAAGTTTGGAAAACTTGTTGGAGGCACATCTGAAGAGTGGGGTGGTTTTCTATCAGGGGAGGGTAGTGCAGAGTACGACTCAATCGCTACAAGAGATGTTTTCGGTGAACAGTTGATAGAAGACTGTGATCCGGGTTGGGACAGACCCTACGTTCAGTATTTGAAGTCCACGTTAGATGGGGCGCAGTGGAGTGGAAAAGTTGAATTCGTTCAAATGGAGGGAGCGCCACACGGCACCAGTGAATACTTAGATGGATTCCGCGTTCCGTACACGAGGATCTGCAATAGTGACTTACAACAGATAACTGGTTGCTTGCCTGATGCACTATTCGCCTTAGAAATGGGTTTGGTTCGTATAGACGATATACCGCCCGAGCTAATGGGTGCAGAAAAGACGCCTGAGCGTTCAACTTGGATCGCCGCACATCTGAAAACCAATCCACAAAAGGAGGTCTAAGATGAAACGCCTTTTTGTAATTCGTGAAAGAAAGCTAGGACCTCTGGTGCGAGAGACCGACGGTAGTGTTAGATACTTTGCTAACAAGCTAGACGCCAAGCAAGCAAGAAATCAATTAAACCTGCCTATGTCAGTGGTTTCCTTTGGTCCCGATCATAAAAAGTGCAGATCCTACGACTTGCTTAATTTGCGCTACTGATTTTTGCAAGTCTCAAACCGAAAACATTTCAGCCAGCAGGGGCTAGGTGATTAGAGAAAAAAACTCGAAGTCCCTAGCGGAGATAAAAGGGGCCAGGCTCAATTTTTCCCCCAGGTGTTTTTTGCGGGGCGGCCGGTAAAAATTGGGGCTCCCCCTTTTCACAAACCAAAGGGGTCAGAAACATTTCAGTTTTTCGCCTCTCCGTTTTCATGCATCATCATGCCAGAAAAGTAAATGTCGCCGAAACTTTATCGTGAAAACGTTTGCCTTTCGGCCAAAATCGCCGTCATCGCCTCTGCGGCGCCGGCCGCCACGCGATAGCGCACCAGACGACTGAGGCCGGTGGCTTGCGGGTTGATCTCGACGGTGGGAATGCGCCGCCTGACGGCGCTCAGTACGGGTTCGGCAATATACGGGAAAACCGCTGTGGTGCCGATGACAAAAACCATGTCGTAACGTAAAAGGGGCCAGGCTCAATTTTTCCCCCAGGTGTTTTTTGCGGGGCGGCCGGTAAAAATTGGGGCTCCCCCTTTTCACAAACCAAAGGGGTCAGAAACATTTCAGTTTTTCGCCTCTCCGTTTTCATGCATCATCATGCCAGAAAAGTAAATGTCGCCGAAACTTTATCGTGAAAACGTTTGCCTTTCGGCCAAAATCGCCGTCATCGCCTCTGCGGCGCCGGCCGCCACGCGATAGCGCACCAGACGACTGAGGCCGGTGGCTTGCGGGTTGATCTCGACGGTGGGAATACGCCGACTGACGGCGCTCAATACGGGTTCGGCGATGTACGGGAAGACCGCTGTGGTGCCGATGACGAAAACCATGTCGAAGCCGTGCCGCTGTTCGTCATACCAGCGCGCCAGAGCCGCCTCCGGCAGCGATTCGCCAAACAGCACGACGCCGGGTCGGACGATGCGCCCGCAAGCGGAACAACGCGGCGGCATTTCGTGGCTGTCGGCGTCGGCGGGCTGGCGACAATGCGGGCAATAGCGTTCGCCGAGCGTGCCGTGCATTTCGATGACCTGCGTGCTGCCGGCCCGGCTGTGCAGTCCGTCGATGTTCTGGGTGAGCACCACCACCGGATGTTGGCGTTCGAGTTCGGCAATCGCCCGGTGCGCCGCATTCGGCTGCACACCGCGACAGTTGTGCTGGATTTGCGCCAGGTATTTCCAGGTAATTTCCGGGCGGCGGGCGAAACACGCGCCCGACAGCGCGTCTTCGATGGACAGCCCATCTTCGGTTTCCCCGTCGTTGTACAGGCCGCCAACGCCACGGTAGGTTGGCAAACCGGAATCCGCCGAAATTCCCGCGCCGGTGACGAATAGTACGCGCCGGGCGGAACACAGCTCACGGGCGATTTCACGATACGGCGGATCAATCGGCATGCGCCATTCCCCTTTCATTCACCCCGATCCGGCCGTCCCCGTCCGGCATCGACTGTTCCTTCGGCGTCAGAACGCCGGATATTCCGCCGCATAATCGCGTACGTCATCGAGCCATTGCTGCTTCTGCTCGGCCGTTGCAAATGACGCGGTGAAGCTGTTGCTGGCCAGTTGCACCAGCTCTTCGCGGGTCAGTTGCAGGGCATCTGCCGTGGCCATGAAATTGCGGTTCATGTAGCCGCCGAAATAGGCCGGGTCGTCGGAATTGATGGTCACGCACAGACCAGCACGCAACAGTCGGGCGAGATTATGCTGGCGCAGGTCGCGCACAACGCACAGCTTGAGATTGGACAACGGGCATACGGTCAGCGGAATCCGGCTTTGTGCCAGACGCTGCATCAGGGCGGGGTCTTCTTCGCAACGCACGCCATGGTCGATGCGCTCGGCCTGGAGCACATCAAGCGCGCCGTGGATATAGGCAGGAGGCCCTTCTTCGCCGGCATGGGCGACAACATGCAGCCCGAGTTCACGCGCCATGGAAAAAACCCGGGCAAATTTTTCCGGCGGGTTGCCGACTTCGCCCGAATCCAGCCCGACGCCCAGCCACAGATCAGCGTAATCGTCACGCAACGGCAGCGCTGTGAGCAGGGTAGCGAAAGCCGCGTCTTCACTCAGATGGCGCAGGAAGCAGAGGATCATGGCGCTGGAGAAGCCATCCTCCTCCCGCGCCTGACGCAGGGCCCGGGCGATGCCGGAAAACACGGTCTCCATGGCCACGCCACGCTCGGTATGCGTCTGTGGATCGAAGAACAACTCGACGTGGCGCACATTATCGGCGCGCGCCCGGTGCACATAGGCCATCGTCAGATCGTAAAAATCCTGTTCGGTGCAAAGCACGGCAGCACCGGCGTAATACAGATCCAGAAACGACTGCAGGTCGCTGAAGTCGTAGGCTGCGCGCACCGCCTCGACCGAGGCATAGGGCAGCGTCACCCCGTTGCGCTGTGCCAGGGAAAACATCAATTCGGGTTCCAGCGAACCCTCGATGTGCAAATGCAGTTCAGCCTTGGGCAGGCCGCAAATGAAGTCGTGCAGGGAAGCGTTCATGAAAACTCCGTCAGGTCAGCGATGGCATCGGAAAAGTCTAGCATGCGCTGTTGCCGACACGGCGTAAGCGCGCTGGGCGGCGCTCAGGGCGCCTCCCAGACGGGCAGAACGCCCTCTTCGTCCGGCGCACAGGCCAGCGCCGTATCGACGCCGAGGCCGCCAACCCAGGCCAGCCTGCCGGCACACCAGAGGAGCGGCAGGCGCAAACGCTGCCACGGCGGAATGGCGGCTTCCTGCAACAGATTGCGCAGACTGCGGCGCGGACGATTTGCCGCCAGACGCAAGCGCTCGCCGCCCTGCCGTGGCATCAGGACAATCTCGCCATTCTCCAGCCAGCGCCGGCCGATTCCCGCGCCGGTCACGGAAAGAAAGCGGACGCACCCCCCGGCCCAGGGCAATTCGCCCTCGCCGCACCACACCCGGCGCCCGGGCGGCGCCGGCTGATGCGGGCCGATATACAGCGCGCCACGGTAGACCTGCAACTGCCCTTCGGCCGTTTCCAGACAGGTCTCCGTGCCCCCATCCGCCGTCGCCAGCTGTTTGAGCGCTTCGTCGATCCAGCCCGCCGGCGGCGCACGGAAGCCGGCCTCGCGCCAGGCGTGGCGCAGCACATTGCGCGCCCGGGCCGGCGAGAGGGCATTGAACGGCGCCAGCTGCAAATGCCCGTGGCCATCGGCCAGCGCCGCACCGTCGAGCGCCGCCAGCTCGTCGAGCAAGGCGGCACATTCGGCAAAGTGGTCGGCGGCACGCGCCAGCGCCCCACGCGCTGCGGGAAATTTTTCTTCCAGCGAAGGCAGCACCCGATGCCGGAGAAAATTACGCCGATAGTGCACATCGGCATTACTCTCGTCGTCGATCCAGGACAAGGCTTCGTCCTGTGCATAGCGCTCCAGCAACACCCGCGGCACATCGAGCAGCGGGCGCCACAGTACCGGCCCCTGCGCCGGACGGCGCCACTGCGGCATGGCCGCGCTGCCTGCAACGCCAGCGCCACGCAACAGGTTGAGCAACACCGTCTCGGCCTGATCGTCGCGATGATGCGCCAGCAGCAGCGCGTCGGCGTCGATTGCGGCAAAGACGGCATAGCGGCGGCGGCGTGCCGCCGCCTCCAGTCCCTCACCGCTGTCACGCGCCACATCGACGCGCGCAACGGTTAGCGGAACGTCCAGACGCTGACACAACGCGGTGCAGAACCCGGCCCAGGCGTCGGCCTGAGCGCTGAGCCCGTGATGCACGTGCACCGCGCTCAGGCCGAAGAAGAACTCGGCGCGCAGGCGACTCAGGGCATGCAGCAGGACGACCGAATCGCGCCCGCCGGAAAGAGCCACGCACAGCCGTCCGCAGCCCGGCAGATGCCCGGCCAGAACGGCGGCCAGACGCCGCAGGAGGGTCATGTCGGAGGGCTGCGGCGC
>CAYTWY010000117.1:0-4893 GCA_964440925.1 uncultured Propionivibrio sp.
TCAGCGACAGGATGATGAACATCATGTTCTTCTCGATCTGCACGGCGCGGAAGAAATTGGCATGGCTGCGCGTCCAGTCGCTGATATAGGCGGCGGTATCCAGACGGTTAGCCAGTTGCCGGGCAATGAGCGGCGCCATGAACAGATCGTCGAGCTTCAGGCGCACCCCGGACACCCGGTCGTCCATGCGGTACAGACGCTGCGCGTCCTCCATGCGGATCAGCGCCAGCCCGCTGTCATACTCGAACATGCCGACCTCGAACAGCCCGCTCACGGTAAAGGTCTTCAGGCGCGGCACCACGCCCGCCGGGGTAACGACGCCCTGCGGCGCAATCAGCGTCACCTTGTCACCGACAAAAACGCCAAGCGCCCGCGCCAGCTCGCTACCGAGAACGATGTTGAACGAATCCGGGGTCAGCGAATCGAACTCGCCCTGCTTCATGTGCCGCCGGAAATCAACCACCTTGTCTTCAAAATCGGGAAGGATGCCGCGCACCATGGCACCGCGCACCGACTGCCCGAAGGACAGCATGCCTTGTTCCTGCACGAAAGGTGCGGCAGCCAGCACCCCCGGCTGCTCGGCGGATTGCTCGGCAACATGCGGCCAATCGGCCATCTCGCCGCTCGCGCCGCTGATCTGGATATGCGAGACCACGGCCAGGATGCGCCCGCGTAATTCGGTCTGGAATCCGTTCATAACGGAGAGCACCACAATCAGGGCCGCGACCCCCAGAGCGATGCCGAGCATTGAAATCAGCGAGATGAAGGAAATGAAGTGATTACGGCGTTTGGCGCGGGTATAGCGCAGGCCGATCAACAGTTCGTAAGGTAACGCCATCAGGAACAGACTTTCATAGAAAGGGTGAAGGCCGAGCCGAATCGCAAAAGCCGCTATGGTACACTTTTTCCCGTTGTCTTTTTCCCGTCGTTTCACCCCCTCCCGTTCGCATCCATCCAGGCCACATGCAGCTCACTCTTTTCGTTCCCGAACTCGTCTGGCCGGATGCCGACGAAGCGCAAGCCTTTGACCGTCTGCACAGCCCGGCACTAAACACCCTGCTCGGGCGCGGACAGACCCTCCGGCGGCCACCCTGCTCGCTGGAGCAGGCTCTGGGCGAGCTGTTCGCGCCCGGCGAACACTGCGCCAGCGCGCCGTTGCGCCTGCTCGGCGAAAACCGCGGCGAAACTCCGGCGCCGGACGACGCAACCTGGATCTGCGCCGACCCCGTGCACCTGCGCCTGCACCAGAACCGCCTGATTCTGGCCGACAGCGGCAGCTTCTCGCTGACGCTCGCCGAGGCGCGCGCGCTGGCCGCGACAGTGAACGAACAACTGCCGGAAATCGGCCATCTGCACGTCGCCAGCGCCGAACGCTGGTATCTGCGTCTGGCGCCGTCCTGGGTCGATGCGCCCTTCAACGCACCGCCCCTATCTACCGTGGCCGGCCGCGGCATCGAACAGGTCTGCCTGGAAACCCTGCAAACCCATGCCCTGCGCAATCTGCTCAACCAGATCCAGATGCTGCTGCACGCCCACCCGGTCAATGCCCGGCGCGAGAAAAACGGGCAATTGCGCATCAACAGCCTGTGGCTGTGGGGCGTGGGAAAGCTGCCGGCACGCCGTGAATCGGACTTCGACGGCGTCTGGAGCAGCAACCCGCTGGCGCGCGGTCTGGCGCGCGCCGCCGGCATCCCGACACACCCGCCAGCGCAGGATGCCGCGACCTTCCTCGCCCATGCCGCGCCCGACACCGCACACCTTATCGTCTGCGAGGATCTCCTTCTCCCGGCGCAGCACGAAAATCCGGTCGCTCACCACAGCGCCCTGATGGCGCTCGAACAGCGCTGGTTCGCGCCGCTCTACGCCGAGCTCAGGCGCGGCAGGCTGCGCCGGCTGCAGCTCGTCGCGCCGACCGGATACGCACGCCTCAATCAGCAGACAACCTCTGCCGACCTGTACAAATTCTGGCGACGTCCGCAAACCCTCGCCGCGCTGGCGAAAAAACTGGCGAAAGGTTCCGCATGACACAGCTCAAGGCGCGCCGCGTCCCCCCTCGCATCCAGTGGCAACTTGAGCAGCAAGGCGTCCCGCCCCTGCTCGCGCGGATTTACGCGGCGCGTGGCATCCAGACAAAAAGCGAGCTGGATTACGACCTGAAATCCCTGCTCCCGCCAGCCCAACTGCACCATACCGGCGAGGCAGCGATTCTTCTCGCCGATGCCATTGAAGCCCAGGCCAGAATCCTGATCGTCGCCGACTACGATTGCGATGGCGCCACCGCCTGCGCCGTCGGCATCCGCGCCTTGCGCGCCATGGCCGGCGACTGCGGCGCAGAAATCGACTATCTGGTACCCAACCGTTTCACCTACGGCTACGGGCTCTCGCCCGAGATTGTCGACCTCGCCGCAACAAGAAGCCCCGACCTCATCGTCACCGTCGACAACGGCATCTCCAGCCTCGAAGGGGTGACACGCGCCAACGAGCTGGGCATTGCCACGCTGATTACCGACCACCACCTGCCCGCCGAAACGCTGCCGACGGCCGACTGCATCGTCAACCCCAACCAGCCGGAGTGCACTTTCCCGAGCAAATGCATCGCGGGAGTCGGCGTCATGTTCTACGTCATGCTCGCCCTGCGCGCCGAACTGCGTGAACGCGGCTGGTTCACCGCCGGACGTAGCGAACCGAACCTGGGCTCGCTGCTCGATCTGGTCGCCCTCGGCACCGTCGCCGATGTCGTACAACTCGACCGCAACAACCGCATCCTGGTCAATCAGGGGCTCAAGCGCATGCGTGAAGGCAAACTGACACCGGGCCTGCGCGCCATATTCCGCGCCGCCGGGCGCGATCCGGGCACGGCGACCAGTCTGGATCTGGGCTTCATCGTCGGCCCGCGCCTGAACGCGGCCGGACGGCTCTCCGACATGTCGCTCGGGATCGAAGCACTGATCACCGAGGACGAAACGCGGGCGCTCAATATCGCGCAGCAACTCGACACCCTCAACCGCGAACGCAAGGACATCGAGTCGGGCATGCAGGAACAGGCACAGCGCCATCTCGACACGCTGGAAACCGGCGACAGCAACGGGGTCGCGCTCTTTGACCCGGACTGGCACCAAGGCGTCATCGGCATCCTGGCTTCGCGGATCAAGGAAAAACTGCACCGTCCGGTCTTTGCCTTCGCGCCCGGTGACGATCAGCAAATCAAGGGCTCCGGCCGCTCGATCCCCGGACTGCACCTGCGTGACGCCCTCGATCTCATTTCAAAACGTGCGCCCGGTTTGCTGCTGCGCTTCGGCGGCCACGCCATGGCAGCCGGCGCAACGATCAGGGAAGCCGACTTCCCGCGTTTTCGCACACTCTTCGCGCAGGTCGCCGATGAACTGCTCTCCCCGGCCGACCTCACCCGCACACTGGAAACCGACGGCGGTCTCGAATCGGGCTACGTCTCCATCCAGACCGCCCGCCTGCTGGAAAACGAAGTGTGGGGACAAGGCTTCCCGGCACCGCTGTTCGAGGATGAATTCGCCGTCGAAAACCAGCGCATCCTCAAGGACAAGCACCTCAAATTGCGGCTACGCAAAGGCGAACAAGCGCTCGAAGCGATCCAGTTCAACTTCAGCACCGCGCCAGGAAACCGCATCCGCGCCGCCTACCGGCTATCGGTCAATGACTTCAACGGCGTGCAGACGCCGCAGTTGATGATTGAACACATCGAAAACCTTGAGCGCGGCACCACCGGGCAATAGCGCGCACACTACGCCGCCAGCGTGATCGGAAAAACGCGGTCGTAAGCGAGGTTGAAAACGAAGGCATAGCCCATGTAGGCCAGCGCCAGACCGATATCGGCGAGCAGTGCGGCAAACCAGCCCATGCCGGTCCACGCCATGACAATCGGCAAACTCACCAGCACCAGCCCACCCTCGAACCCGGCGGCATGCAACACGCGCAGGACATACGGCCGATGGTCAGCCGTGCGCCCGGTCAGCCGCCCCTCAACCCAGTCAAAGCTGGTGTTATAAGCGGCGTTCCAGAGCGCGGCAATCACCGCGATCAGCGCCAGCAGACCAAGCGAATCGACGGCCGGAACACCGCTCGCCCAGACGAACGGCGGCGTAATCAGCAGCAAGCCACCGACCTCGAACAAAGCAACCTGGCGGACGCGATCCAGCGGTGAACGCAGTTTGGGTGACGAATTCATTTTCAGGCACGGGTGAAGCACAGCGACGGAGCGCCGCCAAGCACATCAGGAAAGGGAAAGATTGTACCCGTAAACACGGAAAGCCGGAGAAGCGCGTAAACAGGCGCTTACAGCCTTGCACAAGGCGGGAAGGCAAGTAGCATAAGGGTTTCGAAGAGGTGCGTTTTTCATTTTCTGGCGCAGTGGGTATCGTTGGCTGGTTTGGTGGCATTCATTGAGGTCTATCGCCGCGTGTTCGTTACGTGGAATGAGCGATTGGGCTTCTTACTCATAGTGCGCCCACATACGCAGGACGCGAACCGTTTTCTCTTTGGCAAAGACTTCGTACACGATACGGTGCTGAATATTGATGCGGCGAGAGTATGCGCCGACAAGATCACCGACCAATTTTTCAAAGGGAGGTGGATTCTGGAATGGGTCGTTGGCAAGAACCGCGAGCAGTTCTTGCGCCTTGGGTTTAAGGCCGCTTGCAGCAAGCTTCTTTGCATCCTTCAGTGCTTGCCCGGCATAAACGACGTCCCAACTCACCACTCAAGCGCCTTCGCGCTTTTTGCGAGGGGCTCGGCCATACCCGCCTTGATGGACTCGCGCATGCCAGGTACGGCCAGCAGGTATAAAGTTTCCTGAATGGCGCTCCAATCTTCTGCGGAGAGAAGCACCGCGTTGCTGCGTTTTCCGGAAATGGTGATGGG
>CAYTWY010000118.1:0-4860 GCA_964440925.1 uncultured Propionivibrio sp.
TTGATCTTGCCGACGCTGGTTTTGGCCAGGGCGCTCACAAAGTGCACCTGCAGCAGGACGCCGTGACGTGAGATGCCGGTCTTTTCGATGAGTTGCGCCGAGGCGTTGCGCAGCGCGTGCGCGCTCACCTGGCCTTCGAACCCGGGTTTGAGGACGACCAGCGCCAGTGGGCGCTCACCCCATTTTTCGTCGGGTACGCCGATCACGGCGACTTCGTGCACCGCTTCGTGTTGCGCAACCACCTCTTCGATTTGCAGCGACGAGGCCCATTCGCCGGCCGTCTTGATCACGTCCTTGATGCGGTCGGTGATCTTCAGATAGCCGCGCGCGTCGATCTGTCCGATGTCCTGGGTATGCAGATAGCCGCCCAGCCACAGTTCCTGCGAGGCTTGGGGCGCGTCGAGATAGCCCTGGGTCAGCCAGGGCGAACGCACGACGACCTCGCCGGTCGTCTCGCCGTCATGCGCCACGTCGTGCATTTCCGGCGTGACAACGCGCAGATCGACGAGGGGCAGTGGCAGGCCGGTCTTGCTGCGTTGCACGGCTTGGTGCGCGGGCGGGGCCTGCATGTCGGCGCGGCTCAGGTGGGCGATGCTCAGCACCGGGCAAGTTTCCGACATGCCGTAACCGGTAAAGGCATCGATCCCGCGCGCCAGCGCCGCTTCGGCCAGCGTTTGCGATAATGCCGAGCCGCCGATCACGACCTTCCAGTGCGCGAGGTCGATACGACCGCTCTCCGGATGGCTGAGCAGCATCTGCAGGATCGACGGGACGCAATGCGAAAACGTGACCTGCTCGTCGCGAATCAGGTGCAGCAGGGGGCCGGGAACGTAACGGCCGGGATAGACCTGCTTCAGGCCGAGCAGTGTCGCGACATAAGGGAAACCCCAGGCATGCACATGGAACATCGGGGTGATCGGCATGTACACGTCTTCCCGGTGCAGGCGCCCGTTGGCTGCCGCGCAGCCAACCTGGGTGGCCAGCCCGAGGGTATGCAGAACCAGCTGGCGATGGCTGAAGTAAACGCCTTTCGGCAACCCCGTGGTGCCGGTGGTGTAGAACACGGTGGCCTGGGCGTTTTCGTCAAAATCGGGGAAGGCGAAATCCAGCGCGCTTTCGGCCAGCAGGGTTTCGTACTCGGCGGCCAGGACTACCGGGCTATCGACCGGGGTTTTCTCGTCGTCGAGCAGCACGAACTGCCTGACGCGTTCCAGACGACTGGCGATGGCCGCCAGGACAGGAAAGAATTCGCGGTTCACCAGCAGCACGTCGGCACCGGCATGATTGAGCGTATAGAGTATCTGTTCGGCGCTCAGGCGCACATTGACGGTCTGCAGGATGGCGCCCATCATCGGCACGGCAAAGAAGCATTCCAGATAACGGTGGCTGTCCCAGTCCATCACCGCCACGGTTTGCCCGGCCCCCACCCCGAGACGCGCCAGGCCACTGGCCAGACGGCCAATCCGCTCGCGCAGGGTACGGTAGCTATAGCGCAGCTTGCCCTGATAGGTAATCTCCTGCTCCGGAGCAATGGCCAGCGGCGTGTGCAGCAACTGCTTGATGAGCAGCGGATAGGCGTAGGCGTCAGAAACAGACGGGATGATTTTCACCGGCATGGCGTTTTTTGCGATGGATTTCGGGGTCGATATCTTAACCCGCACGATTGATAAGGCATATAGCGCGGTGCCGGGCATCGTCAGAAAAATCGGTTCGGTGTGTGCCACACCCCGTAACCCCACCCCCTTTTCCTGCCGGCGTTCGGATGATTTCCACCGCGTGTCCGGCGATGCCGGTTAAACTGCCCGCCTCTGTCCATACGATCACGCGAAAGCCCTGCGCCCTGATGAAAACGCCGAAAAGACTTGCTGCACTCGCCGAGGAAGGGCTCATCGACGAAGTGCTTGGTCAGTTGATGAGCGGTAAGGAAGCGACGGTGTACATCGTCCGCTGCGGCGAAGAAATCCGTTGCGCCAAGGTTTACAAAGAAGCGAATCAACGCAGCTTCCGCAAGAACGTCTCCTATCAGGAAGGTCGCAAGGTAAAAAACAGTCGGCAGGCACGTGCCATGGAGAAGGGCAGTCGCTACGGGCGCAAGATGCAGGAAGAGGTCTGGCAGAGCGCCGAGGTCGATGCCTTGTATCGCTTGTCCGCTGCGGGGGTACGCGTTCCGCAGCCGCATCTGTGCTTTGCCGGCGTGTTGCTGATGGATCTGGTGGTTGATGCCGAAGGCCATGCCGCACCACGCCTTAACGATGTCCATCTCAGCGAGGAACAGGCCCTGGACTATCACGCCATCCTCATCAACCAGGTCGTTCGCATGCTCTGTGCGGGCATCATCCATGGCGACCTCTCCGAGTACAACATTCTGGTCGACGCCAACGGCCCGGTCATCATCGACCTGCCACAAGCCATCGATGCCGCAGGGAACAACGCCGCCGCCGAAATGCTCGAACGCGATGTCGACAACCTGAAAAACTACTTCAGCGCCTTTGCCCCGACGCTAAAGGACACGCGTTTTGGCAAGGAAATCTGGGCGCGCTATGAAAGCGGCGTGCTGACACCACAACTACCGCTGACTGGCCATATCGCCCTTGACGAAGGGCTTGCCGACGTCGACGCCGTTCTGCTGCAAGTCGAACTGGCGATCAAGGAAAACGAGATTCGCCGCATGTGCGAGTAATGCCTTTGCCACATCAATACGCTCACGAAAACCTGTTTCAGCCTGTGCGCCGGGCACAGCGCAGCCGAAGTTAAGAAGGAGCGAAGGGCTTTGACCACCGGATGCGCCCTGAAAAACCTCCCGCGCTGACAATCTGATACAGCTTATTTCGCTGACTGGCGTAAACTGCCCGATTGTTGAACTGGAAGTCCACCGCCATGCCTCGCTCCAATTCCCGCCCCACGCTGAAACTGCCGGTCAAACCGGACGCCGCAAGTCCCGCAGATACCGGCCGCTTTCCCACGCGCAAGCCGGTGCGCGCCGGGGCCAAGACACCCAAACCGAGCGTCGCACAATACGCGGCCATGCGTGCCCGTACAGCGATTGCCGAGACCTCGCGGCCGCCCGTCCGCGAGAACGTTGCAGTCCCGGTCGGGAAAGTCAGCGTGCGCGAAAGGCCCTCGCCAGCCCCCGTAACCCCGGCAGTCCGCGCCCCGGAGCCGCCCGCCCCCAGGGTTTATCCCAAACGCGGCATTGCCCGCAGCACCGGCGCGCGCGCCCTGCCACCGGCACGCCCGCGGGAAGAGCCCGACCTGCCCCGACCCAATATCAACCGGAGGGAAACCGCACCACGTCCGACGCCGCCAGCGCCGCGCCTTCCGGCTCTCCGGGAAGTTCCGGCAGCAGCGCCCGCAGCCCAGGCAGAACCAGCACGCCGCCCGCTCCAGGAGCCACCCCGGCTGTCCAAACGCATCAGCATGCAGTATCAGTGTTCGCGGCGCGAAGCCGATGAATGGATCGAGAACGGCTGGGTTCGCGTCGACGGCGTTGTGGTCACCACACTCGGCGTTCGCGTAGCGCCACAGGCAAAAATCGAAGTCCGTGATGAGGCGCGTCAGCACAAGACCGAGCATGTCACCATCCTCTTCAACAAACCGCTCGGCTCCCCGGCGGGCGCGATTGGCGAGACGAGCGAGTCGCCATTGCCGCTGATTCACGCGGCCAATCGCTGGACCGAAGATGATAGCCGCCTCAGCTTCAAAGCCACCCATCTACGGGGGCTGGCGCTGGCCGGCAAACTCGACGCCGAAGCCACCGGCATGCTGGTATTCACCCAGGAAGGCAGCGTCGCCCGCCGCATTACCGGCGACGATACGCGGCTGGAAAAAGAATATCAGGTTCGCGTCGACGGCGAGCTGACGCCGGAAGGCCTGCAACGCCTCAACTACGGACTGACCCTCGACGACATCAAGCTCAAGCGCGCGCAAGTTTCCTGGCAGAACGAACAGCAACTGCGCTTTGTCCTGCACGAAACCAGAAAACGCCAGATCCAGCGCATGTGCGAACTGGTTGGCCTGCGCGTCACAAGCATCAAACGCATCCGCATCGGCAGCGTCTCGCTCGGCAAACTCCCCGCCGGGCAGTGGCGCTATTTGCGCGAGAACGAAAGGTTTTAGGCACGCCACCACGCCGGGCGGCTGAAGAAACACCTCACACCGGCAGCTCGGTCTTATCCACCACCCGGCGCAGCACGAAGCTGGAGTGCACGCCGGTGACCCCCTGGATGCGGGTGATGCGGTTGAGCAGGAGTTCCTGAAAGGCATCCATGTCTTTGACAACAACCTTGATCTGGTAATCGGCGTCCTGCCCGGTGATCAGCAGGCATTCGAGCACGTCCGGGATGGCGGCGATTTCCTGCTCGAAATGCTCGAAGCGTTCCGGGGTATGGGTGTCCATCGAGATGTAGATCAGCGCCATCAGGGTGTACCCCAGCGCCTTGGCGTTGAGCAGGGCGCGATAGCCGCTGATGATACCGGCCTCCTCCAGCGCACGGACGCGGCGCAGGCAGGGCGAAGGGGACAGGCCGATGCGATCGGCCAGATCCTGATTACTGATGCGCCCATCCTGCTGCAGCAACTGCAGGATCTGTCGGTCGAAGCGGTCGAGTTGCATGAAATACTGTCCGTCGATGAGGTGGGGTTATTTTATTGCGAGAAACTAGGAGAGAAAAGGATTTTCTGCCATTTCTTGTTGTTCTGACGCTTAAATACGCAAGCACCTGCCTCGGCACTTTGGGTATGATTTCTCCATCGTCACCACGCAATCCGACCGGAGTTCGTCGCATGCTCAAGAATCCTGCCAGCAAATACACCGCCTTCCCGCCCGTCAAGCTTGATGACCGGCAGTGGCCGGGGCACACC
>CAYTWY010000119.1:0-4648 GCA_964440925.1 uncultured Propionivibrio sp.
CCCATGACGCCGGTGTAGCTGCCGCTCAGTTGTTCGACAAACACCCCGGCGTGGCCCTGGATGCCATAAGCGCCGGCTTTGTCGAGCGGTTCGCCGCTGTCCACATAGTGCTGGATTTCAGCCGTGTCGAGCGGGCCGAAACGCACTTCGCTGACCGAGAGCACCGACTCCAGCCGTGCCTCATGCGCGACGGCGACGGCGGTTAGAACCCGGTGCGTTTGTCCCGACAGGCGTTGCAGGATGTTCCGCGCATCATCGGCATCGCGCGGTTTGCCGATGATTTCGCCGTCGAATTCGAGTGTCGTGTCGGCGGCCAGCACCACTTGCGGCGGCAGCTTGCGCCAGTTGACCAGTCGCCAGCCGTGTGCGGCCTTGGCGCGCGCCACCCGGTGTACGTAATCGAGCGCGGCTTCCGCCGGTTGCGGTGTCTCGTCGACTTCCGGGTCTTCGCGTGGCGGGCTGCGAAAGGCGAGGATGTCGAACGAAAGGCCGATCTGGGTCAGCAGTTCGCGTCGGCGCGGGCTGCGTGAGGCGAGATAAAGGCGGGGATTGCGGACTTTGACGGACATGGCGGACGACTAGCCCTCACGATGATAGGGATGGTTCCTGACGACGCTCAGCGCCCGGTAGAGTTGTTCGCACAGGACGAGGCGGGCCATGGCGTGCGGCAGGGTCAGGCTGGATAAACGCAGGCTTTCGTGCGCGCGCTGCTTGAGTTCCTCGTCAATGCCGTCGGCCCCGCCGATGATGAAGGCCGTGTCACCGCCGCTACGCATCCAGTCCTGCAGGCGTTCAGCGAGTTTCAGGGTGGTCAGGTCGGCGCCGCGTTCGTCGAGCACGACAATCCGGGCGTAGCCGGACAAGGCCGCCAGCAGGCGTGTTTTCTCGGCCGCCAGCAATTGTTCTCGGGTTTTCGAGCCGCGCGCTTCGGGCTTGATCTCGACCACGCTGAGCGACAGTTCGCGCGGCATGCGCTTGATGTATTCGGCGCAGCCCCTGGCGACCCAGTCAGGCAGTTTGTGTCCTACCGCGAGAATGCCGAGTTTCATGGAACAAGAACTTTAACCACGGGGGGCACGGAGAAAGGCGAGAGCCAGACGAACGGAAGAAAAGCCCCGCATTTCGCTTCAACCATTTGTTTCCTCCGTACGCTCCGTTCCTGATCGTTTCAGTCTTATGCGGCGCTGGAAACCGCCTGGCGTACGCGCGCCGGACCTTTGCCTCCCCACAACTCTTCCAGGTTGTAGTAACTGCGAATGGCCGGTTGCATGACATGCACGACGATGTCACCGAGGTCGACCAGCACCCATTCGCCGCCGTCTTCGCCTTCGGTGGAGAGGATTTCGCCGCCGGCTTCGCGCACCTTGTCTTCGACGTTGCGCGCCAGTGAGCGCACTTGCCGGTTGGAGTCGCCGCAGGCAATGACGATACGTTCAAACAAGGAGGTCAGCTTGCTGGTATTGATGACTTCAATGTCTTTGGCCTTGATGTCTTCCAGGGCGGCGACGACGATTTTTTCGAGTTGGGCGGCTTTCATGGGTGGGTCAATTGTCCTTGTAAAAGTGGTGCTGCTGAATGTAGGTCATGACGGCGTCCGGGAGCAGGTAGCGTACGCTGTGTCCGTTAGACAGCGCGGCGCGGATACGGGTTGCCGAGATGTCGAGCGGGGTCATGGCAAAACTGGTGATGCGTCCGGCCGGTGTTTCGCCCAGCGTTGCCGGGTTCGGGCAATGGCGCTCATGGTAAATGGCGGCCAGCGCCGGCGGCCAGCCGGTGGGGTCGAGCGGATAACCCGGACGGTGTGCCACGGCAATGTGTGCCAGCTCGAACAGGCTTTCCCAGCGATGCCAGGCGGGCAGCCCGGCAAAGGCGTCGGCGCCAAGCAGCAGTACCAGCGGTTGTTGCTCGCCGCAGACTGACGGCTGCCGCAGACGCTCCAGCGTCAGCGCGGTGTAGCTGGTCTGCGCGGCGTCGACTTCGGCGCTATCCACCTCAAAACGCGGGTTTCCGGCAATCGCCAGACGCACCATGGCCAGGCGCTGCGCGGCACTGACCTGTGGCGAGCCGCGCAGCGCGGGCGTGCCGGCGGGAATCCAGCGGACAGCGCCCAGTCCGAGTGCGTCAAGCGCTTCTTCGGCCAGTCGCAGGTGGGCAATATGCACCGGATCAAAGGTGCCGCCGAAGACTCCCAACACGCCGGGCGCCTGGTTCTCAGGCATCATCATCGACACTGACGAAAACATCACGGTAGCTGACGTAGAAACTGGCATACAGCGTCGGCGCAACAATCATCACCATGATGCCGGTAAGCAGCGCCGGGAAGAATAGCGCCTGGGAAAACAGCCCGCTCAGGCTGCCGAGAAGAAACCCGGGCAGCACTGCGCC
Source organism: uncultured Propionivibrio sp. (assembly GCA_964440925.1). GTDB lineage: Bacteria > Pseudomonadota > Gammaproteobacteria > Burkholderiales > Rhodocyclaceae > Propionivibrio. Next base: position 2,386 of record CAYTWY010000119.1, read on the forward strand.
GAACAGGAAAGCGGCAAAGAAATAGACCAAGAAAGCGCGCCAGTTGCGCAGACAGGCGACCAGGCTGAAGAACAGCGCCTTGCCGGCAGACAGGCCGTGCCAGGCGGCAAGCATCGGCGCATACCAATAGCCCATCAGCACCGGAAAATAAGCAGCCAGAGCCAGCGTTGCGGCAAACTGCACACTGTCGCCATGCGCCTCGTCCGGCGGCGTACCACCAAGGAACAGTTGCAGCAGGGCGCCACCGTCGATCAGCGCCGACAGGCCAAGAATGGCAATCGCCAGGAACAGATAGACGACACCGAGAACCAGCAAGGCACGCCAATTCTCGTTGAAACCGGAAAACAGCACCTGTGGCGTCAGCGGAACACCCTGATCAACCTGGCGCATGGCGTTCATCAGGCTGACCGACAGGGCCGGAATGCCAATGGTCGCAACGATCTGCCCAAGGACAGGGATCGCATTGAGCAGCGCCATCAGCATCCAGTAAGCGAGCAATAGCAGCGCCAGCATCAGGCGGCTTTTGCGAAAAATGGCAAATCCGTCGAAGAACCAGCGCCAGCCACGGCGCGCGGGGAGAGTCAAAGCCTGCATGGGATACGCCGGAAGAATCAGTCAGCCAGAAAGATATCCCGGTACGACGCATACAGCGAACCGGCGAGCACCGGAACGAGCACCAGGAAACCGAGAAAAACCGGCAAGGCAGCAAAGAACATCAGCACCATCAGCATCAGCCCATAGACCAGGAACGGCAGGATGTTTTTCAGACAGGCGTTGAAGCTGGCCTTGAGCGCCGCTGTCGGCGCCATGGCGTTGAAAAACACCAGCGCCGGCGCAAACCAGATGGCCATGAACAAGGGTACGGAAAGCGCCAGCGACAGCAGCATCGCCAGCAGCACGCCGCCAAAAGCCAAGCTGATTCCGGTCGAATAGCCACTGCCCATGGCCCCCACCATGCCACCGCCACCGATCAGGAAACAGATCGCCATGATGGCCAGCATGCCGGCCATATAGAGCACACCGAGCATGATCAGCGCGCCGGAATGCTGATTGAAGCCGGCAAACAGGTCGGGAATTTCCATATTCTCGCCGTTCGCCGCCTTCTGGCAGACGCGCAACATTCCGGCAGCAAACAGCGGCGCAAACAGATTGGCCGCCAGCCCGCCGACGAAAGGAACCATGTGCAGGGCGAGAACAATGACCAGCCAGATGACGGTGATCGCCAGCCAGACACCGGGATTGACGACAAACAGCGCCCAGCCCTGCTTGATCCAGGAAAACGCGTTGCCCGCTTCGACGATGCGGCTCTTCCCGTCGAACGGGGGGGCGGGCAAAGGAAAGTTGTCCGGACTGTCCATGAAATCACTCATCGCTAGGCAAAAAGGGCGGCCGGGCAGTGCCGGCGCAAGTCGCTCAGAAGGTGCCGATCACCCACATCGGCACGCTCGGCACCGGCGAAGGCGAACTGTCGAGCGGTACGAAGGTTCCCTCGCCGGTCGGATCGATCAGGGTATAGGGAACGCCGCGCTCGGGCGTCACGGTGATCTTGTACAGACGCCCGTTGATGCGGTGCTCGGTTACCGTATCCTTGCCGCGTTTGGCGATCGTCACTTCCGGCTGCACGGAATCGTCGATGATTTCCAGCGCCGGCGGACGCGCATCGGCGGCCGGCGTGGCGACGGAACCTTGCGCCCGTGCCGCGGCGACGACGGCGATCATGAGAACGGTAAGGGCAACTATTCGACGCATGGCAGATCTTCCGGAAAACAAGGGGGAACGACGTATCCCGATTGTATTACAGATTGAGCAACATCTCGCGCTCGGCAGGCAAGGGAGAAAATCCACGCGACTCGTAGTGCCGGAAAATGGCCTCGACCACGGCCTCGGGCTGGTCGATGACCTGGATCAGATCGAGGTCCTCGGGTGAAATCACTTTCTCGCTCACCAGGGTGGCGCGAAACCAGTCGACCATGCCGCGCCAGAACGGTTCATGCACCAGGATGATCGGTATCTTGCGGCTCTTGCCGGTCTGGATCAGGTTCAGCGCCTCAAGCAGTTCGTCGAGAGTGCCGAAGCCGCCGGGCATCACCACGTAGGCATTGGCAAAGCGCACGAACATGTATTTGCGTGCAAAAAAATGGTGGAAGCTCTGGGAAATGTCCTGATACACGTTCGAACGCTGCTCGTGCGGCAACTGGATATTCAGGCCGACGCTCGGCGATTTGCCGTGAAACGCCCCCTTGTTGGCCGCCTCCATGATCCC
>CAYTWY010000120.1:0-4606 GCA_964440925.1 uncultured Propionivibrio sp.
ACTTCACCTTCGTCTGCCCGACCGAGCTCGGCGACCTGGCCGACAACTACGCCGAATTCAAGAAACTGGGCGTCGAAATCTACAGCGTCTCGACCGACACCCACTTCACGCACAAGGCCTGGCACGACAGCTCGGACAGCATCCGCAAGATCGGCTACGTGATGGTCGGTGACCCGACCGGCGTGATCAGCCGCAACTTCGGCGTGATGATCGAGGAAGCCGGACTGGCCGAGCGTGGCACCTTTGTCATCGATCCGCAAGGCAAGATCCAGATCATCGAGATCAACGCCGGGGGCATTGGCCGCGACGCTTCCGAACTGCTGCGCAAGGTCAAGGCCGCGCAGTACGTTGCCACGCACCCCGGTGAAGTCTGCCCGGCCAAGTGGAAAGAAGGCGACGCTACCCTGGCTCCGTCACTTGATCTGGTCGGGAAAATTTAACAGCAGCACTGTTTAGCCACAACGTGCACGACGGGCACAACGAAAAGAAAGTCCTTAACGTCGTGTTCGTTGTGCTCGTTGTGGTTAATCGAATTTTGGGAGAATAAAAATGCTCGACGCCACCATTAAAACGCAACTCAAGGCCTATCTTGAACGTCTGCAGCAGCCCATCGAGCTTGTCGCTTCGCTTGATGACAGCGGCAAGGCGCAGGACGTACGCGCACTGCTCGACGATATCGCGTTGTTGTCCGACAAGGTGAGCGTGCGCCATGACGGCGAGGACGCGCGCAAACCTTCATTCACCGTTGCCCGTCCGGGCGAGGTTCCGCGCATCGCTTTTGCCGGCATTCCGATGGGGCACGAGTTTACGTCGCTGGTGCTGGCACTCCTGCAAACCGGCGGGCATCCGCCCAAGGTCGAGACGGCCGTCATCGAGCAGATTCGCGCGATTCCCGGAAAATTTCACTTCGAGACCTTCATCTCGCTGTCCTGTCATAACTGCCCGGATGTGGTGCAGGCGCTCAACCTGATGGCCGTGCTCAATCCCGGTATCAGCCACACCATGGTCGATGGCGCGTTATTCCAGAAGGACGTCGAGGAACGCAAGATCATGGCGGTGCCGACCGTTTACCTGAACGGCGCAGAGTTCGGCCAGGGGCGCATGACGCTGGAAGAAATCCTGGCCAAGGTCGACACCGGTGCCGCTCAGCGCGAAGCCGAGAAGCTGGCGGCCAGGACAGCCTTTGACGTGCTCGTTATCGGCGGTGGCCCAGCCGGTTCGGCCGCGGCCATCTACGCCGCACGCAAAGGCGTGCGCACCGGCGTGCTTGCCGAGCGTTTCGGCGGACAGGTGCTCGATACGCTGTCCATCGAGAATTTCATTTCGGTCAAGGAAACCGATGGCCCAAGGCTGGCGGCCGGGCTGGAACAACATGTGCGCGATTACGATGTGGACATCATGAATCTGCAACGCGCCGAGGCGCTGACGCAGAATGCCGATGGGCTGAACGAGATCCGGCTGGCCAGTGGCGTGGTGCTGAAAAGCCGGTCAGTGATCATTTCGACCGGCGCCCGCTGGCGCGAGATGAACGTTCCCGGCGAGAAAGAATACCGCGGACGCGGCGTGGCCTACTGTCCGCATTGCGACGGCCCGTTGTTCAAGGGCAAACGTGTGGCGGTGATCGGTGGCGGCAATTCCGGCGTAGAAGCAGCGATTGATCTGGCGGGCATTGTGTCGCACGTGACGTTGATCGAATTCGACAGCGTTTTGCGCGCCGACGCGGTATTGCAGCAAAAGCTTTTCAGTCTGCCCAACGTCACGGTGATTACCTCGGCGCTGACCAGTGCGGTGCTCGGCAACGGCGAGAAGGTCAATGCCCTGGTCTACAAGGATCGGCCGAGCGGCGACACGCATACCCTTGAACTCGAAGGCATCTTCGTGCAGATCGGGTTGTTGCCCAATACCGACTGGCTCAAGGGAACGCTCGCTTTGTCTCCACGCGGCGAGATCGAGGTCGACGCGCGTGGGCAGACTTCGCTGCCCGGCGTTTTTGCTGCCGGCGATTGCACCACCGTCCCCTACAAGCAGATCATCATCGCCATGGGTGAAGGGGCCAAAGCCTCGCTCAGCGCCTTCGACCATCTGATCCGCAACGCGGCATAACACCGGCACATGGCCGCAAGGTCATAGAAACAAGATTCTTGCGGCCATGCGCCCCAACGCCAAGAGAGAGCCTTGAAAAAGGCACTACTCCGAGCGCCACGTCAAACATTGCCACCGGAAACAGCCCCTCAATCGACAACTCACAAAACCTTTGGGCAAGGCTGTGGAAAAGCACTGGACAAACCACGCAAGTCGCCCCAGCGTAAAGAAATTTTTGTCCTGCATAAAAAACAGGCTCCGCAAAACCGTTACCTGTCGCTTGCCCCTTCCTCACCGAATCCAAGACACCCACGGGATCTTCACCGGAGCGGGTATACTGCCCTCTTGCCGCATTTTCAACCCTTCCGCCCATGCCCTCTCCCGTTGTCGCCATGTCTGAACCGTCAAACGATCTGAGCAGCCTCGGGCAGTTCTTTACCCCGGCGGCCATTGTCGATTGCATGCGGGCGCTGGTTCGGAACAACGGTCGTGTCCTTGAGCCGGCCTGCGGCGACGGGGCTTTCCTCAAGCATTTCCCCGGGGCTCTGGGCATCGAAATCGATCCGCAGCAAGCGCCGCCCGAAGCCCGTGTCATGGACTTTTTTGCGCTGCCTGATGCCGAGCACTTTGCCACGATCATCGGCAATCCGCCCTATGTGCGCTATCAGGACATTCCGCCGCTGACCCGGCAACTGGCGTCCGGCAGTGTGCTCGACGGGCGGGCCAACCTCTACCTGTTTTTTATCGAGAAGTGCCTGCGCCATCTGGAACCGGGCGGCGAGCTCATTTTCATTACCCCGCGCGACCTGCTGAAAGCGACGTCGGCGGTGCCGCTCAATCGGGTGCTGTTTGCCGCTGGCACGATTACCGATTTCATTGACCTTGGCGACCTGCATCTTTTCGATGGTGCCACGCCGAACTGTGCCATCTGGCGCTTTGAGCTGAGCAATCACAGCCGGTGCACGCGCTTTGCTGCGCTTGGCTCGGCCGATGGGGTTGCTGCCCTGCAATCGCCGCGCTGGGAAGATCGCCGCTTTGTCGAGAGCAACGGTCATCTGTTGTTTACCCGCCATGACTATCCGTTGCATCTGAACGATATTGCCTTCGTCAAGGTGGGTGCCGTCTCCGGGGCAGACGACCTTTATGCCAGTGACGAACTCGGTACCCGCGATTTTGTCTGCTCTTCAACCGGGGTCAGTGGCAAGACCCGGTGCATGATCTGGTGCGAACCCGGCGATCCGCCTCCGCCGGCACTGCTGATACACCGGGAGCGATTGATTGCGCGGCGCATCCGGGCCTTTGACGAATTCAACTGGTGGCAGTGGGGGCGAGGCTACTTCCAGTCGGAGCGGCCCCGGGTTTACGTGAACGGCAAGACCCGGCGGGAGAAACCATTCTTCGTACATGACTGTCCACACTACGATGGTGCGGTGCTGGCCATTTTCCCGCGCGACCCGGCTGTCGATGTGCGCCAGCTGGCGGCGGCGCTCAATACGGTGGCGTGGGATGAGCTGGGTTTTGTCTGCGACGGACGTTTCCTGTTCACCCAGCGCAGCCTTGAACATACGCCTTTGCCCGCGTCTTTCCGCAAGTTCCTGCCCGATAACGAGCGATCATGGTGGGATAAAATCAGAAAACTGTTCTGAAGCACACGCCCGCCCACCGGCAAAATCATTCAGACCGAACGGAGATCGCCCATGGTTCCGCATCTGACCACCGCCCTCACCGGCCCCCTGCTGGCGCTGGAGGCGCGCTTTCTCGCCGCCGCACCGGAAATCGAGCGCTGGCTGCGTGGCAAATGGCAGGAACACACGCCGCCTTTCTACGGCTCGGTTGATCTGCGCAACGCCGGATTCAAGCTGGCGCCGGTGGATATGAACCTGTTTCCCGGCGGTTTCAACAACCTCAATCCGGATTTTCTGCCGCTCTGCGTCCAGGCCGCCATGACGGCGGTCGAGAAAATCTGTCCGCACGGCAAAAGCCTGCTGCTCATTCCGGAAAATCACACGCGGAACCTGTTCTACCTGCAGAACGTAGCGCAACTGGTCAATATCCTGCGCCTGACCGGCCTCAAGGTGCGCCTGGGATCACTACTGCCGGAGATCACCCGGCCGACACCGATTGAACTGCCCAACGGCACCTCGCTGCTCCTCGAACCGCTGCTTCGCGGCCCCCATCGTCTGGGGCTGGCCGATTTCGATCCGTGCATGATCCTGCTCAACAACGACCTGACGGCCGGAATCCCCGATCAGCTGCGCAATCTGCACGAACAGCACGTCCTGCCACCGCTGCACGCGGGCTGGGCGGTACGGCGCAAATCGAACCACTTTGTCGCCTACGACGAAGTGGCCGACGAATTCGCGCGCCTGATCGGCATCGACCCGTGGCAGATCAACCCTTACTTTTCGGTCTGCAACAGCGTCAATTTCCATGAACGGCAAGGCGAGGAATGCCTGGCCGCCAATGTCGACGCGGTTCTCACCCTGATCCGCGAAAAATACCGCGAGTATGGCATCGAAGAGAC
>CAYTWY010000121.1:0-4569 GCA_964440925.1 uncultured Propionivibrio sp.
CTTGCCCAAAAGCAACAGGACGATCTCCCGCTCAACGAGGCGGAACGCCGGGTTTTCTCCTACGATCACACGCAGGCCGGGGAAACCCTTGCCCGCGCCTGGAACCTGCCGCAGGAAATTGTCGACGCCATTGCCGCGCACCATGCCCCGGATGCCCTGGGCAGCGACATCGGCAACCTGATTCACGTCAGCGAAGTCCTCGGCCACGCCCTCGATCTCGGCGAGCAGGCCAACAACCGCGTTCCGGCGCTCTCGGAACAGGCCTGCGCACACCTCGGATTACACTGGCCAAGAATCGAAAAGAGCTTTGCCGAAATCGAGGCACGCTACGACGGAATCAGACACGCTCTGGGCATTTGACGCGGCACAGCGTCTCGCCCCGGCGGGACGACCTCAGCTCAGCGCTTGGCGTATTCGATACGCGCAACGGCCTTCAGGCCGACCACGGCAAACAACTCGGCGACCAGATGATTGGGGTGCCTGAAGATTACCGTCTTGCCCGCCCGCCGTAGCGTCGCCAGGACATTGAGCAGACTGCCGGCACTGATGAAATCCATGCGCACGAGATCGGCACAATCGATCAGGATCGCGTCATGTAACTCGGCATGTGCCGCCAGATCGGCAAAGCGGCTGTTCTTGACATCCCCTTGCAACACATAGGCATTGACCGCCACGTCACGGCCCAGATTGCCGGCGGCAGCCGCCGGCCCGGGCGGGCAAGAAACGGCACGTCCGCCCTCCCAGGAAGGAGGAGACATCTCGAAAGTCACGGCATAATCGACGGCCACATCCTCAAAAACGTCGCGTTTCCCCTGCAACTGACAAAGCTCGAGATACAACAGCCAGCATTCCTTGTTTTCCGCCGTCCCGGGGACGACGAAGCGACCAAGCAAAGCTTCCAGAACCTCGCGTCCGAGCAAATCGAACTCCTGCTTGTTCTTGCGCGCCTCCTGCAGGCAGGACAACAGCAAGGCACAACCGGAGGCGTCCACGCGGGCGACCTTGGATACATCGAGGCGAACTCTTGTTTTCTTTTCGAGAGCCTCGCGCAGCGCGACAAACGACGACGCATTATCGCCCGTCAGATCACCGTGAAAAAGAAGCAACCCCGAAACGCCAACCACTGGCCGCGGTTTTTCAATGGATTTCTCGCTCCACGCCGGCGGCGATTTCTCGAAAGAGTGGGCATAGTCGATGGCCAGAGCATCAAAGGGCGCTCTCTTCCCCTTCAGGCGATAGAGGTCGAACAGCATCATCCACAAACGCTCTCCGGGACCGAAGTGATGCATGCGCACCGCATTTTCAAGCACGGCGCACACGGCCTCATCCTGCCCGTTGGCAAACAATACCGCCGCCTCTTCGGCATCCGCGTCAACCGGGTCGATGTCCGCATCGAGATGAAAATCCGGCGAACTCTCGCTGAAAACAAAATCCGAATACTCAGCGACAACGGGAGATGACACGGTCTTGTCGGACGCCGGCGGCGTTGCCGCAGGCACCGAGCCGGCCGTCGGCCGGTCCGACGCACGTGGAACCGCTGCCGCCCGGGTCGGCATTTTTTCCGGAGGTTTCTTGAAAAACGGAAAAGCCATCGCCCTGTGGTCTTTCTAACTCCCTGTTATGAGCATCCTTTTATCACAGCCGGAACTTCTCCGCAATTTTGCCTCCGCGCCAACGCCTGGAAGCCATACCACAGCAGCGCTCTTTCCGCTCACTTCCTTTTCGCCGAACATGCCGCGCACCAGCCATGCAAATCAAAATCGGCGCTGGACAGGAAGAAGCCCGGCGGCAAACGGGGAACCGGTGGCGGGATCGCATCAAGGCAAAAGACACCGCCACAGGATTGACAGCGAAAATGAACATGCAGGGCATGCGCTCCTTCGCCCGCCGCCGAAAAACGGAAAACCCGGTGGGCATCGGCACTCCGGTGCGCAAGATCGCCGGACACCAGCCCATCGAGAACGCGATACAGAGTCACCCGATCCATGCGCGGGGAACCGAGCAGAACCTCGATTTCGTTATGGGTCAATGGTCTGGGGGCAGCGCGCAGCACGTGCAGGACGCGAAGTCGCGCCGGCGTCACGCGCAAGCCATGCCCGCGGATGATGCCGGCAACAAAGCCGTCGTCGGAAAAACCGGAAGAACCCAAAAGATCATACCGCTGCGCAATGAAAACAATGATTAGACCAGAGGCCGAAGTCACAGGCAATCGCATGCAGCGCGATCACGCCATTTGGCAATTCACTGCCCCCGTGTCCCGGGAAAGCTCATTTGCGCCTGGCCCGCGGATGCGCTGAATCATACACCTTGGCCAGATGCTGAAAATCGAGATGCGTATAGACCTGCGTCGAGGCGATGCTTGCATGGCCGAGCATTTCCTGGACGGCGCGCAAATCGCCGGAAGACTGCAGGACATGCGAAGCAAAGGAGTGACGCAGCATGTGCGGGCAAACGTTCATCGACAAGCCCTGCTGCAGGGCTCGCCGCTTCAGACTCGCCTCGACCACACGGCGATGGATGCGCGCGCCGCGCCGCCCGACGAACAGGGCGTTCTCTTCCGTGGCTGCCCACTCCGCGCGCCGCACCGCCCACTCCGCCAGCGCCGCACAGGCTTTGCCGCCCACCGGAATGAGGCGCGGCTTGTTGCGTTTGCCAAGTACCCGCACCTCGCCCTGTGCGATGTCGGCCAGGCAATCGAGATCGAGCTGAACCAGTTCGGCCAGGCGCAAACCCGACGAATAGAAAAGCTCGAACATCGCGCGATCACGAACTTCCTGCAGGTCGGTCGAACGTGCTTCGAGCAAACGCTGCGCCTCATCCGGCGACAAAACCTTTGGCAAGGCTTTCGGACTTTTCGGCGCATGGACACCAGCAACCGGATTGACCGCAATTTCGCCGCGCCCGACAAGCCAGCGAAAAAACCCGCGCCAGGCGGAAAGCGTCCGCGCCAGCGAACGCCCGCCCCTGCCACGCGCATGCAACTGAGCGACAAATCGGCGGATCTCGGGCATCTGCAACGCACGAAAATCGCCTGCAGCGGCAGGTGGATCGATAAAGGATTGCAGATCGTGCAGGTCACGGCGATAACTGGCAATCGTGTGCGCCGAGAAACGCCGCTGCCCGGCAAGTTCGCCGAGATAGGCGAGAACCAGCTCGCTAAAGGACATGGGATAAAGAACAGCGATCAGCGCAGGACGCGGGAAAGCGCCGCCGAGGCCATTTCGCCAAGCCGCTCGAGATACAGCGTCCCCATGCCGGCATAGAAACGCTGCCCATCTTCACTGCCCAGGGCGATCATCCCGATCGTCCCGCCCCCCTGGCGCATGGCGATCAGCGCCTGCGAGCGCACGCGATCGGCCGCCGCGCCAAACCACGAGGCGGTCTCGAACCCGGCCGTCGAACCGCAATAGGGCTGCATCAGGGTTTCGGCAAACACCTGCAGCTCCTCGCTCACCGCCGCGAATTCGGGCAACTCTTCGCCCGTTGCGGGAGCCCCCCACAAGCGCACGGCAACGTGCGGCACCGAAAAATCATCGCGCAAATGAAAATTCAGGGTATGCAATACCGCCTGAAAATTCGCGGCCGCGATCATCGCCACCCCAAGGCGGTGCATTTTCTCGCTGATCGCGTCGTTTTCCTCGCCGAACTGGAGCAATTCGCCCATTTTCTCTTCCAGCTGGCGGTTCTTGTCACGCAGGCTGAGCATCTGGCGTTCGGTGATCGAGATGGCTCTTCCCGCATGCGGATGCGGAATGACCAGCCGCGCCACCAGATCGTCATGCTCCTCGAAAAATTGCGGATTGCGCTGCAAAAATTCGGCTACTTCCTCCGCCTTCATAGGTCGATCTCCCCGGAAAACACCGTAACGGCCGGTCCGGTCATCAGCACCGGCGCCCCCTTCCCCGCCCAGGCAATATGCAGGTCGCCGCCCCGGGTCGTCACCCGCACCGGCGAATCGAGCAGGCCGCGGGCAATGCCGGTCACCACGGCAGCGCACGCTCCGGTGCCACAGGCCAGGGTCTCTCCCGTTCCGCGCTCGAAAACGCGCAGCCGAATCGACTGCCGCCCGGTCACCTGCATGAACCCGGCATTGACGCGCCGGGGAAAGCGCGGATGCACCTCGATCAGCGCGCCTTGCGAGGTCACCGGCGCCGAATCGACGTCATCGACCACCTGCACGGCATGCGGATTGCCCATCGATACGGCCGTAATCGCCACGCTTGCACCATCGACCTCGAGCATCTGGACAAGATCGTCCGACGGGCTCACGAAAGGTATTTCTTCCGGTGCAAAAACCGGCACCCCCATGTTCACCGTCACGCCGCCATCGTCCTCAAGACGCGGGGCAATCACCCCGCGCATCGTCTCGACGCGGATTTCTTTCTTTGCGCTCAGCCCCTGATCATGCACGAAGCGCACGAAACAACGCGCCCCGTTGCCGCACTGCTCAACCTCACCGCCATCGGCATTGAAAATGCGGTACCGGAAATCGATATCGGTCGTGCCCGGTTTTTCCACCAGAAGAATCTGGTCACAGCCCACCCCGAAATGCCGATCCGCAAGGAAGCG
>CAYTWY010000122.1:0-4553 GCA_964440925.1 uncultured Propionivibrio sp.
ATACACCGCCTTCCCGCCCGTCAAGCTTGATGACCGGCAGTGGCCGGGGCACACCATCACCCGCGCGCCCATCTGGATGAGCACCGATCTGCGCGACGGCAACCAGGCGCTCTTCGAGCCGATGAACGTCGAGCGCAAGATGCGCATGTTCAAACGGCTGTGCGACATCGGCTTCAAGGAGATCGAGATTGCCTTCCCGTCGGCCTCGCAAACCGATTTCGACTTTGTGCGCAAGCTCATCGACGAGAAGCACATTCCCGACGACGTCACCATCGAAGTGCTCGCTCCGGCGCGCGAGGCGCTCATCCGCCGCACCTTCGAGGCACTCAAGGGTGCGCGCCGTGCCATCGTGCATATCTACAACGCTACGTCCAAGCCCTTCCGCGACATCGTCTTCGGCATGAGCAAGCCGGAAGTGCTCAATCTGGCGGTCTCCGCCGTCACCCTGGTCAAACAGATCAGCCAGGAGTATCCCGGCACCGAATGGGTGCTCGAATACAGCCCGGAAACCTTCACCGCCACCGAGCTCGATTTCGCGCTCGAAGTCTGCAACGCCGTCACCGAAGCCTGGGGCGCGACGCCGGATAACAAGATCATTCTCAATCTGCCGACCACGGTCGAGTTGGCGACGCCCAACGTCTACGCCGACCAGATCGAGTGGATGCACCGTCATCTCGCGCGTCGTGACAGCATCCTCATCAGTCTGCATCCGCACAATGACCGCGGCACAGCCGTGGCCGCCGCCGAACTCGGCCTGATGGCCGGCGCCGACCGGGTCGAAGGCTGCCTCTTCTCGAACGGCGAACGCACCGGCAACGTTGACCTCGTCACGCTCGCGCTCAATCTCTACACCCAGGGCGTTTCACCCGAGCTCGATTTTTCGGACATCAACGCCGTCGCGCGCGATTTCGAACACTGCACGCAGTTACCCATTCACCCTCGCCACCCCTATGTCGGTGATCTGGTTTTCACGGCCTTCTCCGGCTCTCACCAGGACGCCATCAAGAAGGGATTCTCGGCACAAAATGCCGATACCCCGTGGAACCTCCCCTATCTCCCCATCGACCCGGCTGATCTCGGACGCAGCTACGATTCGGTGATCCGCATCAACAGCCAGTCCGGCAAAGGCGGTGTAGCCTACCTGCTCGAAACCGAGTACGGCGTGGTCATGCCGCGCCGTTTGCAGGTCGAGTTTTCTGCCGAAGTGCAACGCCACACCGATCAGTACGGCGGTGAAATGGAAGCAGCCGACATCTGGCAACTCTTCTCGGCGACCTATCTCGACAGCGGCGACCCGCTGCGTTATGTCGAGCACCACCTGTACGAAGACGGCAAGGCGCAGGGCATCCGCCTGACCGTTGAGAAAAACGGCCAGCCCGAGGTCTTGACCGGTTCCGGCAACGGCCCGATCGATGCCGCGGTGCACGCCTTGAGCCACCTCGGGATCACGCTGCAGGTGCGCAGCTACGAAGAACGCTCGATGGGCAAGGGCGGCGACGCCAAAGCCTGCGCCTTCATGGAAGTCATGGCGGTCGATGGCGAACGCGAGTGCTACGGTGTCGGCATGGATGCCAACATCGTCACCGCCTCGATCAAGGCCTTGTTAAGCGGGGCGAACCGGCTGCACGCGGTAGCCGGGAAAACCTCTGCGTAACGATGCTCTGTAAGGCTCATGCCTATTGGCTTGCAGAGCACGACCATCCGGGAAGTCCGTGTTATCTGTTGCGCAGACCACCGTCGTGGCGGCGTTGCTCACGGGTTTAAAAGCAGAAGTCTCTGAGGCGTTTGGTTATCAGCGGAAAATTGAGCTTGGAACCTTTATTCAGCCCTTTTTATCACTTCAGCTCGTGGGCACGGCCAATGACGCCGGTTTCAAAAAGGCGATATTTGACGTTGCTCAAATCCAAGAATGGATATTTTGCCTTGTAGTCACCAAGCTGTTTTTGAAAGCCTTCCTGATCCTCTGAGTAGTAGCGCCAGAGCGAAGGATTTTGAAAACAATCAAGTGCAAAATTGCCGATGTAAACAGTTTCACCCGCCGCAACTCTGAAACTCCCTGCGTATGGTTTGCCGTTACGTATGAGATCACTACGTTTGGCCACCCAGTAACCAACATCACGAACCGAAGACGCAACTTTGATCTTGAAATTACTTAACGCATACTCTCCAGGCGGCACCAATAGTGCGTAGCTCACAAATTTTGGTTCAACTGCAAGGAGACTTGTTGTTCCGATAACGAGATCTTGCTTTGCATCATCGGGCCGAACGGTCAATGGCATCTGATCAAATGCGAAACTGACAAGCTGAGCGTTATCGTATTTTCCACATTTCCACTGCCTTGCCCATCTTGCATCGAGCAGCACGGTTCCCATCGAGCTTTGGTTTTTGGCGTATGACTCAGCGGTTACTTCTGAGGAGGCCCCAATATTCTCTTGCACTTGAACAGAAGCACACGATGTCAGCAAAAGAAGAATTGGAGTAATTGATACTAGTAGATTGCGTTTAGTAACCATTGAATTTCCTGAAAGGGCTAATAGTGACGCTAACAGGCGCTACGCGGCTTTATCGCGTAGCGCCCAGTGAGCGAAGCGAACGGGGTTGAGCGCAGGTTAGGGCCGATTTGCACGCTCTAGTAGCGAACATGGATATATTCTCTCTTTCTTTTCATAGGCTCGTGTTTCATATTCACATCCGTTGCGGATGAGTCCATTTAGAAGTTCTGTGGCGACTTTTCGATCAACGCATCTGCTCGTGTTGAGAAACGTTTCTCGACAGTGCTCGATGGAGTAGCCAAAGGGGTCCAACCCGAGCTTATAGTATCCATAGTAATAGATGGCTATTTCGAATCCTTGATTGGCATAGAACTCAAAGATTCGTGAAGGACTGTCGACCTTACAGGGATAACCTGTCTCGAAACATTTCTTCGCCAATTCAATTCTTGCGTAATCATTGCCAGCATCTGCGGCTTCTTGGATTTTTTCGACGACAGCCATTTTCTTTGCTAGCTCAAGTTTTCTTTGTGCGCGAACTTCAGGGCTATTCGCTCGCCGACTTTCACCAATTGCAACTGCTCCCATAGCAGCCATGCCACAGCCGGTAAGAAGACCTATCAAGCACAACGCAACACAAAGGAAAGCTCTACTCACCACGAAATTAAAGGCCCTAACGTAATGTCGACAACACTTCGTCCAGTAAACAGATTATCGGACTGACCAATAATCTGTCGCTTGCGGGCAATAACTGATAAACCTCGCTGCCACATGTCGCTTTCCCCCGCCATGATGTCGCGCTTTTCCCGGAACCCTATGCCGTACGATTCTACGGCGCGCAGAAGGGCTTGTCCAACCGGACGTACACCATGCGGGATTGGCGCGTGACGAAACAGGACACCGCATCCACCCTATGAGAATGCCATCAGGCCTTCAACCCCAGGCGACGTGCCAGCTTGTGCAGGTTGCTGGCATCGATGCCCAGCGCCCGCGCGGCGTTGGCCCAGTTGCCGGCCTGCCGTTCCAGCGCACTGCGAATCAGCTGGCGCTGATAGGCGTCGACCGCGCTCTTGAGTGGCACATCGCCGTTTTCCGGGTGGTTTTCTGCGGCCTCGGATGCAGCCGATGACGGCATTTCCGGCGGCTGCAGATCGAGATCGAGATGTTCCGTCTCCAGCGTCACCAGGCCTTCCTGCGCCTCCTGGCGACCGAGTGCACGCAAGGCGGCACGGCCAATGACGTGCTCCAGCTCGCGCACATTGCCGGGCCAGGCGTAGGCGCACAAGGCAGCTTCTGCACGCGGCGACAGACGCAGGCCACGAATACCCAGTCGGGTCCGGTTGATTTCCAGAAAACGTCCGGCGAGCAGCAACACATCGTTGCCGCGTTCACGCAAGGGCGGAATCTGTACCGGGTACACGGACAGGCGGTGGTACAGATCGGCGCGAAAATGTCCCTCACGTATCCGCTGCGGCAGCGCGCGGTTGGTAGCCGCAACGATACGGACATCAACCCGGTGCGGCTGATCGGCACCCAGCCGCTGGATTTCGCCGTTCTGCAGGGTGCGCAGCAGCTTGGCCTGAACACTCAGGGGCAGCTCGCCGACTTCATCAAGGAACAGGGTGCCGCCATCGGCGGCTTCAATACGCCCGGCGCGCTCACCGACAGCGCCCGAAAACGCCCCCTTGACGTGGCCGAACAGCTCGCTTTCGGCCAGCGATTCGGGAAGCGCCGCGCAATTGACGTAGATCAACGCACCATCGGTACGGCGTGATTTGCGATGCAGACGCCGCGCAAACAACTCCTTGCCGACACCCGTTTCGCCGAGCAGAAGCACCGGCAATTCGGATGCAGCAACCAGGTCGATTTCGCTGAGTGCTTTTTGCAGCACGACGCTTTGTCCGACGATGTCTTCTTCCGCGTTGAGCCCTTCGAGCGTAACCGGCGGCTCATAGGCAACCCGTGCGGCGCGCAACCGGGCGTTTTCTTCTTCCAGCCAGGAAAGGCGGATCAGTGCTTCGGCAATTTGCGCGAGATACGGTAGCTTGGCGAGGGTTGTGGCGT
>CAYTWY010000123.1:0-4508 GCA_964440925.1 uncultured Propionivibrio sp.
GGCTCGGTCGTCCATCTCGACCTGCGTCACCTCGGCGAAGCTTACCTGCGTGAGCGTCTACCGCTGATCTACGAAATGGCCGAAACCTTCATGGGCATCGATCCGGCCAAGGAACCGATCCCGGTCCGCCCCGGCGTGCACTACACGATGGGCGGTATCAAGGTCGATGGCAACTGCGAAGCGTCGCTGGCCGGCCTCTACGCCATCGGTGAATGCTCGAGCGTCGGTATCCACGGCGCCAACCGCCTCGGCTCGAACTCGCTGACCGAACTGGTGGTCTTCGGCAAGGTCGCCGGCGACCAGGCAGCGCAGCGCGCCAAGTCGGTCGCTCCGGGCAATACCGCCAGCCTGTTGAAGCAGGCGCAGGCAATCGAGCAGCGCGTCATGGCGCTCAAAACCAAGACCGGCGGTACCGAGAAGATTTCGGTAATCCGCAAGGAAATGGTCAAGAGCATGGAAGACGGTTGCGGCATCTACCGCATGGAAAACACCATGCAGGCGACCTGCGACAAACTTGCCGAACTGCGCGAACGTTTCAAGAACGTTGCCCTGGACGACAAGACCTGCGTCTGGAACACCGAATGGCTCACCGCCATTGAGCTCGATTATCAGCTCGACGTAGCCCAGGCGATGGCGCACTCGGCGATCAACCGCAAGGAATCGCGCGGCGCGCATCAGCGCCTCGACGGTCCGGACGGCGCCTATGCCCAGCGTGACGACGTCAACTTCCTCAAGCACTCCGAAGCCTATTACGTTTCCGGCAACGCGCCGCGTATCGCCTACGGCGACGTGAAAATTACCAAGTCCCCACCGGCAGCGCGCGTCTATGGCGCCGCTGGAGAAAAAGCAGACCAGGAAAGGAACGCATCCCATGTCTGAGCAAAAAATCATTGAAATCGAGGTCTTGCGCTACCTGCCGGAGTCCGATCAGGCGCCGCATAGCGAGGTATACAAAGTGCCGTTTACCGACGACATGTCGGTGCTGCAGGGCGCCCAGTACATCAAGGACAATTTCGACGGCACACTGACCTTCCGCTGGTCCTGCCGCATGGCCATCTGCGGCAGCTGCGGCATGATGATCAACGGCGTGCCCAAGCTGTCGTGCGAAACCTTCATCCGTGACTATTATCCGAACCGGATCACCATCGAAGCGCTGGCGCATTTCCCGATCGAGAAGGATCTCGTGGTTGACCTCTCCGGCTTCATCGAGAAGCTCGAAGCGATCAAGCCGTACATCATTCCGAAGGAAGAACGCTCGCTCGAACAAGGCGAGTACATCCAGTCGCCGTCGCAGTTCGCCGAATACATCCAGTTCACGTCGTGCATCAACTGCACCCTGTGTTACGCCGCCTGCCCGCAAGTCGGGCTGAACCCCGACTTCATCGGCCCGGGCGCCATTGCTCTGGCGCATCGCTACAACATGGACTCACGCGACGGTGGCCAGGCGCAGCGCATGGAGATTCTCGCCTCCGAGGACGGGGTCTATAACTGCAGCGCCGTCGGCTACTGCTCCGAAGTCTGTCCAAAGCACGTCGATCCGGGCAATGCCGTCAATATCAACAAGATTAGCGCAGCGAAGGATTACTTCCTGCGCTTCCTGTCGTCGAAAGGGGGTTCCAAGTGAGCAAACGTCGTCCTTATGTCCGTTCGATGGGCGGTTGGTGGAAAAGAAATCCTCACTTCGTCGAGTACATGATTCATGAAGGGACCGCGATTTTCGTCGCTGCCTACGCGATCACCCTGCTCGTCGGGCTGGTTCGTCTGGCACAGGGCGAAGCCGCCTGGAACGGCTGGCTGGAAGCATTGCACAGCCCTGCATCGATCGTTGCCCACGTGATCATGCTGGTGGCGATCGCCTACCATGCCTTCACCTGGTTCAAGCTCTTCCCGCTGACCATGCCGCCGATTGTCATTAATGGCAAGAAACTGGCACCGTGCGTCGTCGTCGGTAGCGGCTGGACAGCCGCGGTGGTCGCTGCCGCGGCCTTGTTCGGACTGGTTTGGAGGATTGCCGCATGAAGACTCGTAAGCGTTCCAACGCCCCCATTTTCTGGGGCATGTTCGGTGGTGGTGGCATGCTCGCCGCCTTGTTCGGCCCGATGCTGGTCTTCATCACCGGGATCGCCGTCCCGCTCGGTCTCCTGTTGCCGGCCGACACCATGAGCTACCCGAAGATGCTGGCTTTTGCCCAGAACTTTATCGGCAAGGGCTTCATCTTCGCCGTTATCTTCCTGTTCCTGTTCCATGCCGGACACCGCATTTTCCATTCGCTGCATGAAATCGGTATTCATGCCGGTATCGGCTGCAAATTGCTTTGCTACGGCAGCGCGCTGGTCGGCACCGTCATTTCCGCTTGCGTATTGCTCGGTCTGGGCTTCTGACCGGGCTTCCGGCCGCACACAAAGGGGCGCACACCGCGCCCCTTTTCTTTGCCCGTCCACACCGCACCCGGCAGCAATTTTCAGCCTTTCGTATTGTGGTCGGATACAGCTTGGCGTCATTTTTTACCCTCTCCACCATACCGCGGCAACCCGGCATGGGATAAAATCGACTCCCATGCTGGAGAGGATGCTTCGCCTTCCTGCGCTCCGTTCTGCAAAGAGCCTTTGCGTTTCCTAGTAAATTTTTATCGGCGTGCACTCGACTGACCACAACACCATTGTTTGCCAGCGCATTCGCATCAACGGCATCGTTCAGGGCGTCGGTTTCCGTCCGCTGGTCTGGCGTCTGGCGAAGGAGCTGGAGCTGACCGGCTGGGTACGCAACGACGCGCGCGGCATCGAAATCGAGGCCTGCGGCCGACATGACAAGATCGAACACCTGCTCGCCTGCTTGCACCGCGACGCCCCCTCTCTGGCGCATATCGACACCATCACTTCGCGCTTCACCGAATCGCTCTCGCTGTCGCGCGACTTTTTCATCCTCGACAGCCGGGGCGGGCGGGCGGCAACGATGATCGGACCGGACACGGTCATCTGCCGCGACTGTCTGTCGGACATGTTCGATCCGGCCGGGCGGCGCTGGCGCTATGCCATGACCAGCTGCGTGCATTGCGGCCCGCGCTTCACTCTCTGCGACGGCCTGCCGTATGACCGGCAGCGCACCAGTCTCGCCGCCTTTCCGATGTGTCCGAAGTGCCAGGCCGAATATCATCGCGCACACGATCGCCGCCTTCATGCCGAGGCCAATTGCTGCCCCAAGTGTGGCCCCGAGCTGGCTTTACTGGGAGGAAACGGGATGCCCATCGCCGGCGATGCCATCGCCCAGGCCCTGAGCCTGCTCAGGGGCGGAAAAATTCTTGCCATCAAGGGCGACGGCTGCTTTCACTTGGCGTGCGATGCGCACAATGCGCACGCCATCGCCCGCCTGCGCGAACGCAAGGGACAGCACAGGCCATTGCCGGTGATGTTTGCCAACGCCCTCTCGGCCACCCCTTACGTGCAATTCGGCGTCGGCGAACCAGGACTGCTCAACCTGCCGGAGCGACCGACCATTCTGCTCAGGAAGCGCGCACATTGCGACGCCCGGCTACCGGGAGTTGCTCCCGGACAGCCCTGGCTTGGCGTCATGCTGCCTTCGGCGCCGGTACACTATCTGCTCTTTCACGAAGCGGCACAGCGTCCGGCCGGCCTGGCCTGGCTCGACAAGGCTCAGGACTTAGCTCTCCTGATGAGCAGCGGCAATCCCGCGCACGAACCCCCGGCCATTGGCAACGAAGAAGCGCAGCAACGTCTACACGGCATCGCCGATGCCTTCCTGGTGCATAACCGCGACATTCTTGCCCGCTGCAACGACAGCATTGCCTGTTCGGCTCCCAGCGGACTGCAGCTCATCCGGCGCGCGCGCGGTTATGCACCCAGGGCAGTCAAGCTCGAACACAGCGGCCCAACCGTGCTGGCCCTGGGAGGAACACAGAAAAACACGATTTGTATTACCCGCAGAAACGAAGCCTTCGTTTCCCCACATATCGGCGACCTGTTGAATCCGGCAACTTTCACTTTTTTTGAAGAAAGTATCGGGCATTTGCTCGCCATGCTCGAAGTCACGCCGACCCTGCTCGCCTACGACATGCATTGCGATCCGCTGCTGGCCTCGTTTGTCCGGCAAATGGCGGCGCGCAAGAACCTCCCGCTACTGGCCGTGCAACATCATCATGCGCACGCCGCCGCGGTGCTGGCCGAGCACGGGGCCCTGCGCAGCAGTCTTGCGCTGATCCTCGACGGTGGCCAGACGGGGAACGAAGGGCATCTGCTGGGCGGAGAAATACTGCATGTTGACGGCGCGCGTTTCGAGCATCTGGCACGTCTTGCCCCTTTGCGCATACCGTACGAGGATGCGCGCGCGCGTTCCCCCTGGCGACTTGCGGCCAGCGTCCTGCATGCCCTCGGTCGCCGCGACGAAATTTCCCGGCGCTTTTCCGGCCACGCCCAGGCCGAGGCGATTGCCGGGCGTCTGCTTTCCGGCCACGACTGCCTCGATTCTTCGGCCATGGCGGTGCTGATCACGGC
>CAYTWY010000124.1:0-1468 GCA_964440925.1 uncultured Propionivibrio sp.
AGCGGATTGTCCTGCGGCCGCAACACGTCGAGCTCCTGCTGGGCGAAGTAGCCGATGTTCAATCCCTTGCCTTCGGTGACGATTCCGCTGATCGGAGTCAGCATGCGGGCCACCGTTTTGACCAGCGTCGATTTGCCCTGACCATTGGCACCGAGAATGCCGATGCGTTGACCCGCGGAGACGGATTTGTTGACCCCGCTGACGATCACCGTGGGTGGTGTTCCGGCGGGGGCGTCATCCGCCGGAGGGTAGCCGAAACAGGCGTCCTGCATGGCCAGCATCGGGTTGGGCAGGTTGGCGGGTTCCTTGAATTCGAAGGTGAAGTCGGCGCTGGCCAGCACCGGTGCGAGCTTTTCCATGCGCTCCAGTGCCTTGACCCGGCTTTGTGCCTGCTTGGCCTTGGTCGCTTTGGCTTTGAAGCGGGTGATGAACTTTTGCAGGTGGGCGATCTTGTCCTGTTGCTTGACGTAAGCGTTCTGCTGCAATTCAAGCTGCATGGCGCGCGTGTCTTCGAAGGTGCTGTAGTTGCCGCTATAACGCGTTAGTTTGCCGCTCTCGATATGCAGGGTGACGTTGGTGATCGAGTCGAGAAACTCGCGGTCATGGCTGATGACGACCATGGTGCCTTCGTAACGCTTGAGCCAGGCTTCCAGCCAGACCAGTGCGTCGAGGTCAAGGTGGTTGGTCGGTTCGTCGAGTAGCAGCAGGTCGGACGGACACATCAGCGCGCGCGCCAGTTGCAGACGCATGCGCCAGCCGCCGGAGAAACTGTTGACCGGGTTATTCAGCTCGGTGGTCTTGAAACCGAGGCCGAGGATCAATGCCTGTGCCCGCGCCTGCGCATCATGCGCTCCGGCATCGTGCAGGGCCATATAGGCATGCCCCATGCGTTCGCCATCGTTGCTGGCTTCCGCGGCCTTGACCTCGGCCTCGGCGAGCATCAGCGCCGTGTCGCCTTCAATCACGAAGTCGGTCGCGCTCTGGCTGGTTTCCGGCATTTCCTGCGCCACTTGCGCCATCCGCCATTGCGGTGGCAGATAGAAATCACCGGCATCTTCGTGCAGGGTGCCATTGATCAGGGCAAACAGCGTTGACTTGCCCGCGCCGTTCCGCCCCACCAGACCCACCTTCTCGCCGGGATTGAGCGTAACGGAAGCGTTATCAAGCAACACCTTGGCACTGCGGCGCAAGGTGACGTTCTTGAGGGTGATCATGGGATACGGCTCCAGATAAACCATTAACCACAGAGGCACAGAGAATGACCATTCGAGAAAACCTTTCGATTTTCCCGGGGTTTCTTTTCTCTGTGCCTCTGTGTCTCTGTGGTTAGCGGTTAGGTTTTATCTAAACACGACCGTCTTGTTGCCATGCACCAGAACGCGGTCTTCCAGGTGATAGCGCAGGCCGCGTGCCAGAACGGTCTTCTCGATGTCCTTGCCGTAGCGCACCATATCATCAACCGAGTCCG
>CAYTWY010000124.1:1478-4358 GCA_964440925.1 uncultured Propionivibrio sp.
CTTGGCGCCAACGAAACTGGGCAGGAAGGAATGATGGATATTGAGGATTCTTCCAGGGTAGGCACTGCACATGCCGGGCGGGATGATCTGCATGTAACGCGCCAGCACCATGGTGTCGCCACGCACTTCCTCGAACAGGCGCTGGATTTCGGCGTAAGCCGCTTCCTTGTTGTCCGATATGACCGGCACGTGATGGAAGGGGATGCCATGCCACTCGACGAAGCCCTTGAACGTGTCGTGATTGGAGATGACGCAGGGAATCTCGATGTCGAGTTCCTTCGACTGCCAGCGCGCCAGCAGATCGTACAGGCAGTGCTCCTGCTTGCTGACCATGACCACCACGCGCTTCTTGACGGCGGAATCGTTGATCTTCCACTCCATCTGCATTTCCTCGGCAATCGGGCGGAAACGCTCACGGAATTCGGCCAGATGGAAAGGCAGCGAATCGGCCTTGATCTCGATGCGCATGAAATAACGGCTGTCGCCGTTGGAATTATCGGAGTGATAGCGCGATTCGAGAATCCAGCCGTTGTGCTCGGCAATGAAGCTGGCGACACGGGCAATGATGCCGACACGGTCGGGACAGGACGCCGACAGGGTGTAGTAGCGCGTATTCATGCTGCTCTCCCGGGTTCGGCACGGGCGAATGCTGCATCGATCTCGCACCGCAATTCCTCGTAGTTGCGCGTCACCGGATATTGCGGAAATTCGCGGATCACGTTCTCCGGCGGATGGAAAAGGATGCCGG
This sequence comes from uncultured Propionivibrio sp., assembly GCA_964440925.1. Taxonomy (GTDB): domain Bacteria; phylum Pseudomonadota; class Gammaproteobacteria; order Burkholderiales; family Rhodocyclaceae; genus Propionivibrio. Next base: position 2,227 of record CAYTWY010000124.1, read on the forward strand.
CATGCGCCTCGCCAAGCATGGCGGTATCGTTGTACGAATCGCCGGCAGCGACGACGGTGAAGTTCATTTCGCGGAAGCGTTTGACCGCCTCGCGTTTCTGCTCCGGCATGCGCAGATGGTAGTCCACCAGAACGCCGTTGCTGTCAGCCTCCAGGCAATGACAGAACAGCGTCGGCCAGGCCAGCTGGCGCATCAATGGGTGAGCGAATTCATAGAAGGTGTCGGAGAGGATGATAACTTCGTAATCTTCACGCAGCTTGTCGAGGAATTCGCGGGCACCCGGCAGCGGCCCCATCTCGCAGATGACCTTCTGGATGTCCGGCAGGCCCAGTTTGTTTTCCGCCAGCAGCTTGAGGCGGAACTTCATCAGGGTATCGTAGTTCGGCTCGTCGCGTGTCGTCCGGCGCAATTCGGCAATCCCGGTGCGTTCGGCAAACGCAATCCAGATTTCGGGAACCAGCACGCCCTCAAGGTCGAGACAAACGATCTTCACAAGAAACTCCTGCAGTGGTTTAAGCACAAGCGGCGTATTCTACCAAAAGCTGGCGCCCCCCACGCCGCCGCCGGCGCCGGAAAGCTGCTTTTTCGCCTGTGGCGACGCGCCTTGCGCGGCGCTTGCACCCGCCCGGCCGAACCGCGCTTTTCCGCCACCAGCGTGGCGCAAATGCGCCGCGCCTGCTAAATTCGCACTCTCGGAGGAAACCCATGCTGCCCATTCACCGTTTATTGCCTGCCCTGCTTCTTTTCAGCCCACTGGTGCTGGCCCAATCCAGTACCGAAAAGGCGACGCCCGCCGCTTTGCCCCAGACTCTGGAACAGGCGGCAGCGCAACGTGCCCATGCGACGCAGTTGCGCGAGGCGGCCGACGCGCGTTACCGCAACGAGGAGATCGCCTGCGGCAAAAAGTTTCTGGTCAACGACTGCCTGAAAAAAGCCAAGGAAGAACACACCCGGGCGACGATCGAGGCGCGCCAGATCGACGCGCCGGCACGCGCCTTCGAACGCGAAGCCGAACGCGCCGACCTGCGCGCCAAAAAGACGCAACATGCGGCCGACAACGCCACGCGCGAAACGAAGAAGAAAAAGCAGGCCGAAGACTTCCGTCAGGAAGAGGCAGCCAAAGCGCTTGAGCGGGAAAAGAAAATCGCTGCCAAGAAAGAAGAAGCCACCCAGGGGCGCAAAAAGCGCGCCGAGGAAAAAGCGCGGCAGGCGGCCAAGCAGGAGAAGCGCAAAGCGCGCGACGCCGAGCGCGAAGCGAAGAAGCACGACGAAGCAACACGCAAGAAAGCAAAGCCGGGCGTCCTGGCGCCCTGACGCCGCCGCCCCGGAGCGCCGCTCAGTCGATGCCCTGACTCGACAGGTATTCCTCGTAGTTGCCGGGATAATTGACAAGCGCGCCGTCAGTGCGAATCTCCAGAATCCGGGTCGCCAGCGAGGACACGAACTCGCGATCGTGCGAAACAAAGACCAGCGTCCCCTTGAACTTCTCCAGCGCGGTATTGAGCGACTCGATCGATTCCATATCCAGGTGGTTGGTCGGCTCGTCGAGAACCAGCACGTTGTTCTTCATCAGCATCAGCTTGCCGAAGATCATCCGTCCCTGTTCGCCCCCGGAAATGACCTTGACGCTCTTGCGCACGTCATCGCCAGAAAACAGCAGGCGGCCGAGGGTGCCGCGAATCAGGGTTTCCAGATCTTCGCCTTCAGCCGCATTGGCACGCGCGTATTCAGCCACCCAGTCGGTGAGGTTGGTGTCGCTCTTGAAATCGTCAGCATGGTCCTGGGCGTAGTAACCGGCACGCGCCTTCTCGGTCCATTTGATGCTGCCGGACTGCGGCTGCAACTCGCCCATCAACAGTTTGAGCAGGGTTGATTTGCCCACCCCGTTCTCGCCAATTACCGCCAGCCGGTCGCCGGCATTGAGGCTCAGCGTCAGGTCGCTGAAAATTTTCCGTTCGCTGCCCGGATAGGCAAAGCTGAGGTTCTCGACCTCGACCGCTTGCCGGTGCAGTTTTTCTTTCTCGTCGTATTCGAAGCGAATCCACGGATACTGGCGCGACGAGGGCTTCACGTCTTCCGGCTTCAGCTTGTCGATCAGCTTCATGCGGCTGGTGGCCTGCTTGGCCTTGGAC
>CAYTWY010000125.1:0-4304 GCA_964440925.1 uncultured Propionivibrio sp.
AAACAATTGTCAGTTATTTGGATTTTTAGCGTTAGTTTGTTTATAATGCTTGGCTCAGTTGTAATCTGTTGACCATCGAATATTAGGATAGACTTGATGCCCGCCATTCGTGTGAAGGAAAATGAGCCGTTCGAAGTCGCGATTCGCCGTTTCAAGCGAACCGTTGAAAAAACCGGTCTGCTGACCGAGCTGCGTGCGCGCGAGTTTTACGAGAAGCCCACCGCCGAGCGCAAGCGCAAGCTGGCCGCTGCCGTCAAGCGCCATCACAAGCGCATGCGCAGCCAGACCCTGCCGCCCAAGCTTTTTTAATTCCGAACGACGATCGCCGAATAGCCGCCCGTCCGCAGACAGGCGGCTTTTCGTGTTTCTGGGTGCCGGTTTCGTCCGGTGCCGCTGTGCGGGTTCTGCAGGCATTGCCCATCTCAGGGAGTCTACGATGACTTTGAAAGAACGCATCAACGAGGACATGAAGGCCGCCATGCGTGCCGGAGAGGCCGCAAAACGCGATGCCATCCGTCTGCTTCTGGCGGCAATCAAGCAGAAAGAAGTCGACGAGCGTGTCGTACTTGATGACGCGGCAGTGGTCGCCGTCATCGACAAGATGCTCAAACAGCGTCGTGATTCGATTACCCAGTACGAAGCAGCGGGCCGGCAGGATCTGGCCAATGCCGAGAAATTCGAGGCAGAGCTTCTCACGAATTACATGCCTGCCGGACTGTCCGCCGAGGCAGTGGCTGCCGCTGTTGCGGCGGCCGTCGCGGAAACCGGCGCTGCCGGTCCCGGTGACATGGGCAAGGTGATGGCGATACTCAAGCCGAAACTGGCCGGGCGTGCCGACATGACTGAAGTCTCCAAGATGGTCAAGGCCGCTATCGCGAAGTAAGGAGTAAGGGGTTAAGCGTGAGGAGCAAGAACAATTTGAGGAACGCAAAACCAGTGCTCCGGTTCTACTCCAAACTCCTCATGCCTGACTCCTCACTGATCCCTGCCCGATGATTCCCGAGTCTTTCATTCAGGAACTGCTGCATCGGGTCGACGTCGTCGATCTGATCGACAGCTACGTCCCGTTGAAGAAAGCGGGCGCTAACTATGCGGCGTGCTGTCCGTTCCATAACGAGAAGTCGCCATCGTTTACGGTGAGTCCGGCCAAACAGTTTTATCACTGCTTTGGTTGCGGGGCTCATGGCACGGCGATTGGTTTCCTGATGGAGTATTCCGGGCTGGGTTTTGTCGAGGCGGTGAAGGAACTGGCTGGGCGTGCCGGGTTGCAGGTGCCGGAAGACGAGGGGCGGCGCTCGCCCGATACGCCGAGGATCCCGGCGCTCACCGAGATCATGCGCGGTGCGGCGAAGTATTACTACGAGCAGCTCAAACTTTCCGAGAACGCGATTGCTTACCTCAAGGGGCGCGGCGTGAGCGGCGAAATCGCCCAGAAGTTCGGCATCGGTTATGCGCCGGATGGCTGGCAGAATCTGGCGTCGGCTTTCGACGATTACACCTGCGGCGAGTTGCAGACGGCCGGGCTGGTCATCAAGAACGAGCAGGGGCGGCTGTATGACCGCTTTCGTGACCGCGTGATGTTTCCGATCATGAACCCGAAAGGCGAGGTCATCGCTTTCGGTGGGCGGGTCATGGGACAGGGCGAGCCGAAGTACCTCAATTCGCCGGAAACGCCGCTGTTCGAGAAAGGGCGCGAGCTCTTCGGGCTGCCGCAGGCGCGTGCCAGCCTGCGCGAAAAAAATACGGCAATCGTCGTCGAGGGGTATATGGATGTCGTGGCGCTGGCGCAGCATGGCGTCGGCAATGCCGTGGCGACTCTGGGGACGGCGACAACCGCCGTGCATGTGCAGAAGTTGTTGCGCCAGGTCGATCGCATCGTGTTCTGTTTTGACGGCGATACGGCCGGGCGCAAGGCGGCCTGGCGTGCGCTGGAAAACAGCCTGGAAGCGCTGCCGGAACAAAAGAGCATCGGTTTCGTTTTTCTCCCCGAGGGGGAGGATCCGGACAGTTTTGTCCGTGATCAGGGCAAGGAGGCTTTCGAACGCCTGATCGTGCAGGCGATGCCGCTTTCCGAATTCCTGTTGCGCGAATTGGCGACGCATTGTGACATGGCCAGCGCCGAAGGCCGGGCGCGCCTCGTGGCCGAGGCCAAGCCGCTGTTGGCCCGCTTGCAAACGCCGTTATTACGGCTACAGTTGGTCAAGCGGCTGGCCGAAGCGAGCGGGTTTTCGCAACAGGAGGTCGAGCGCCTGTGCGAATTGAAGCCGGTTGCCCGACCGGCGCCGGCGCGGGTGCCGAGGAAGAAATACTCCCTGATGCCGCGCTTGCTACGGCTGCTTTTGCAGCAGCCGTCACTGGCAAAGCGCCTGCCGCTGACGGCGTTGCCCGGTGATGTGCAGGAGGCACGTGCGGTGCGCACCCTGTGTGAGACGATCCTCGCCCTGGGCGAGACCGAGGCCGGTTATGCGTTGTTGATCGAGAGGCTGCGCGGATATCCGGAGGAACCCATTTTGCGCGAAGCGGCGGCAGAACTGATGCAGCAAGCCTTCAGCGAAGAAGACATCGTGGCCGAGTTCGACGGCGTGCTGGAGCGGTTGCAGGAAGCGGAGAGGCATCGTGTTTTTCGCCTGCTGCAGGACAAGGTGGCAAAGCTCGGAGTCGCCGGCCTGTCCGGGGAAGAGAAACAGCAGTACGTGCAAGCCCTAGCAGCGCACAGCCAGAGCGGCTAGGGTGTTGTAAGGTGTGATAAAATCTAGGGTTTTTCCAGTATAACGCGAATCGGGACATGGCCATGGCAAGGAAAAAGGCAGCAGGCAGCAAATCAGCTAAGGCAAAAACCGCCGAACTGTTGGCACAATTGGGGAATCAGCCGTCACCGGTCGACGACGAGGTGCGCAAGACCCGCCTCAAGACCCTGATCAAGCTGGGCAAGGAGCGCGGCTTTCTGACCTACGCCGAGGTTAATGACCACCTGCCGGACGACGTTGTTGATGCCGAGCAGATCGAAAGCATCATCAGCACTTTCAGCGACATGGGTATCCAGGTTTACGACGAGGCGCCGGACGCCGAGACGTTGCTCATGTCCGATTCGGCACCGCCGGTGGCGGCCGATGATTCCGATGTCGAGGAGCAGGCCGAGCAGGCGCTATCGACGGTTGATTCCGAATTCGGCCGGACGACCGATCCGGTGCGCATGTACATGCGCGAGATGGGGTCGGTCGAACTGCTCACGCGCGAAGGCGAAATCGAAATCGCCAAGCGTATTGAGGACGGGCTCAAACATATGATTCAGGCCATTTCCGCCTGCCCGACCACGATTGCCGAAATTGTCGATTGCGCTGAGAAGATTGCCAGGGACGAAATGCGCATCGACGAGTTGATCGACGGCCTGATCGATCCCAATGCCGACGATACGATCGAGAGCATGGCCGAAGAAGAGGCCGAGGTTGTCGATGACGACGACGAAGACAGCGAAGGCGCGGCGGCCAGCGCTTCCCTGCTCAAACTCAAAGAAGACGGGCTGGAACGGCTGGCTGCGATCAGGACGTTGTATGTCAAGGCACATAACGCGCTGGCCAAGAAAGGTTCCCAGGACAAGGGTTACCGCAAGCTGCAGGAAAAAATCTCGGAAGAAATGATGGGCATCCGCTTCACCTCGAAGACCATCGAGCGCCTGTGTGATTCGGTGCGTGCCATGGTGGAAGAAGCCCGTGCCTGCGAACGCCATATTCAGCGCATCTGCGTCAATACCGTGCGTATGCCGCGTCCGTATTTCATCAAGGTGTTTCCCGGCAACGAACTCAACCTCGACTGGGTCGACGGCGAACTGGCTCTGCCGGCAGGCAAGGCCTATGCTCCCACGCTTGGCCGTAACGCCCCGAACATCAAGGAAGAACAGAAAAAACTGCTGGCCCTGCAGGAACGCATCGGCATCCCGCTCAAGGAACTGAAAGACATCAACAAGCAGATGTCCACCGGTGAGGCCAAGGCCAGGCGCGCCAAGCGCGAGATGACCGAGGCCAACCTGCGTCTGGTCATCTCGATCGCCAAGAAATACACCAACCGTGGTTTGCAGTTCCTCGACCTGATTCAGGAAGGCAACATCGGCCTGATGAAGGCGGTCGACAAGTTCGAATACCGTCGCGGCTACAAGTTCTCGACCTACGCCACCTGGTGGATTCGTCAGGCCATCACGCGTTCGATCGCCGACCAGGCGCGCACCATCCGCATCCCGGTGCACATGATCGAAACGATCAACAAGATGAACCGCATCTCGCGCCAGATCTTGCAGGAAACCGGCCTCG
>CAYTWY010000126.1:0-4267 GCA_964440925.1 uncultured Propionivibrio sp.
ACATCCTGGTCGATACTGCCTTTCAGGTAATGGATAGTGTTGCGTGCATTGTCGGGAAGCGAACTGCCGCGGGCAAAAACTGCGATTTCGGGTTCGTGCCAGGCTTTTGGCGTCAGGTCGCGGCGTTGCTGCATGAATCCGCGCAACAGATGCGAAACACCTGACGAGGGCAAGCCTTCGTTCTCTGCGGCCTGAGCTTGCATGAAAACATGCGCCGCAAGCCCATAATTCCAACTGCTCCACAGCGGGGCATGCAAGAGCGAGGCGGCAATGCCCAGGCTGGGCCTGCCATTTTGACGCCAGCGGCCGAGCAGATCGCCTTTCCACCAGATGCGGCTATCCTCATCGTAATAACGCAGGGTGGCGCCCAGTTCGGTATATTTCTCGTTTTCCGGCAGTCCGGCATTGCCGCCATGTTCAGTGCGGTTAAAGGGGCGGGCAACCTGGCTGAAACGATAGGAAGAAGTCCCGTCTTCCTGCCCGTCGAGAGCAAGGCCGTCTTTCAGCTCGACCCTGGCTGGAGGCTGGCTTGCCGCAAGGGTAGTCAGGGGCGGCTGCGGCGGTGTCAGTACGGGCATGACGATGCGCGGCGGCGTGACAGTTTCTTCTGGGATCGGAGCGCGGACAAAAATGCGGTACAAGGCTTCACGCTCACCGCGGCGTGGAAGAAGCGTCAGATCGTTCCAGTTCTTGTCAAGCAGGCGGTAGTTGCTCTGTGTTTGCCCGGCGCGCCATTCGTCGATGCGAATCCAGGCCGGCCCCGGCAGCCGCAGTCGCACCGGTTCGCCGTTTCTGGCAACGTGATAAAAGCGTTCGCTGCTATCGGCAAACTGGTCGCGCCCCGGCTCGCTGACGCCGATACGCATGAACTGGCCAGCTAGCGGCGCTTCAATCCACAGACGCAGGGCATGCTCGCCGGCCGGAAGCGTGATGTCGAAGTAGCGTGTTGCTGCATTGGGCGGCAAGCGCAGGGTTTGCGGCACCTGCTCGTCAATCTGAAGGCGAACCTGGAGCGGGGCGGGCGTCTGGGCGCTAACCTCTTCGGCGGCAAGGGCGAGCCGGATTTTTGTCGCTTGCGGGTTGGTAAAGCTCAGCAGCAAACGATTGCTGCCGGAGAGATGCATTTCGTTGTGGCTGCGTGGGCGCAGCAAGGCCTCGCGGATGCGCTGAGCGGGCGTTTCCGGCTCAAACCCGATAATTGGACGGGAACGCTGGCCGGCGCTTGTTTGCACGCTTTCCAGCACATCCCAGCCGCTGTTGCGGTTGATGCGATTGAGGATGGCAGCCAAAGCGGGGATTTCGGCATGGGCGGCAACGATGGCGCTGGCGCGTGCAAGGCTGGCTTCACGGGCTGCCGGGAAGCGCTCGGCGATCCATCCCAACATGCCAAGGTATTGGGGAAGGCGCGTTTCATCCGCAGGCGGTGAAAGAGTCAAAAATCGCCGCCAGTCATTGTGGCCAAGCGCGGCCGCAAGGTCATCGGGGCTGCCGGTTACAGGGTCAGCAGGGCTCCGGTCAGAAAGTTGCCCGGCATTTTTTGGCAGCACGGCGGCGGGCGACTGGGTGCGATACGGCTGCGCTTCGGGATTGTCGGGCAGGATGGTCGTACAACTGCGGCAGCCAAAGAAGTGAGCCAAAGGGCTGGTCTGTGCCGGCAATTCGGGCGCGGGCGGTGGCAGCCGGGTGTCATCGGTCAGCGGCGGCAGTCCCGGCAAAGGGTGCAGCGGCAGCGCAAACTGGGGTCTAATGAGGACGGGCAATTTACCCGCGTCAATTTCGATATCGTGCCAGCCGGTGGTGAAATCGAGTTCATTTACAATGCTGCGTCCGGGTTGACGCGAAGGCTCGCCAGTCAGTATCAGGCCGCCGGCTGGCGGGTTTTCGGTAATTGGCGTGGGCCACAGTTGCGGTGACGCGCCCAGCGTGTTTTCCCGTATCTGGAGCCAGCCTTCGACGAGTCCACCTGCTTGCACATGCAGCGGCCGGGCTTCGACCCGCAGGCGCATGGGGCCAAAAAAACGCAGACGCAGCGGACGTCCCGCCTCGGCACGGTAGGCCAATGCTTGTGTGTCGCGGGTCGGCGAATAGAGGCTGTGGGCGCCGGCAAAATCCACAATGGCGGGCGGGAAATCGCTCCAGACGCGCTCGCCGGGATGTTCTGCCCACCATTGCCCCCAGGCTTTCAATTGCTCTGGCGAAGGTGGCTGGCCACGGGCGTTTTGTTCGCGCAACTGGCGGTACAGGGCTTGCCCGTTGGCAAGGTGGCGGGCATAGGCGGCAGCATCGGGATGTCCGAGCCGGGCAGCTTCGTCAAAAGCCGCCGCCGCAGCAGGAAAGCCTCCCCGGGCAAGCTGCGCCAGCGCTGCCCGAAAAGCACGTTCGGCAGGCTGCGCCTGCGTTGCCGCGAGCGTATCGTAGGTCTGCCACCAGCATTCCCGGGCTGCCGAAACAAACAGCGAGGCCGGGCGCTCGTCAGCGGGCAAGAGCAGGCCGGCGCTGACCGCAAGTTCATGACGGCCAGCGGCGGTCAAGGCAGCAGCCAGACGCTGCAAGGCATTCCGGCCAGGCGCGCGCCCGGCTTCAACAGCAGCCAGGCTGAGCAAGGCGTCGTTATCGTGTTCGGCACGGTAGCGTTGTTCGAGCCTTGTCCGTGCCTGTTGGCTGACACCGGGTGGGGCGAACAGAAACAGTTGTTTGAGAAATTGCTCGGCCAAAAAGTGTTCGCCCAGACGCTCCAGGAGGCGAAGCTGGGCGAAACGCACGGCAAACTGGATTTCGGGGTCGCGGACGTGGCCAGCGATTTGCCATTGTTCGAGGGCGGCGAGCCAGTTGCCTTCCTTTTCCCGCATCTCGGCCAGTTTGCGGGCTTTGGCAGCCAGCGTCGAATCCGCGCCGGTGTATGGCTGCAGAGGCGCAACTCCGGCCAGCATGGCATTGGTTTCGTTGCGGATAAGCCGCGCCAGTGCTTGCAGGTGGCTGTCGATATCAGCGTTTTCCGGCGCAGCCGCAGCCAAGCGGACGGCGCCTGACAGGCGTTCGACACCCTCTGCGGGCGATTCGCCGAGTGCTGCCAGCAAGGCGCGTTCGGAAAGTTGCCAGGGCTTGGCGCTCTGTAATTTGACGGCAACCCACAGCCGGTCATCCGTCTTGTCTTCCCCTTCGCGCCACAGACGCACGTGGCGCACGCCGGGTGGCAGAGGCAGGTCGGCAACGCTCGCCGCGATAAAGGGCGCGGGCAGCGCCTTGCTGGCAAAAACCGGATCCAGCGTGGTGCCGGCCAGATCGCCATGCCGGTAGCGCAGCATGAGCAACGCGGCTTCTGTGGCATGGGGCGCGAAATGACGCGGATCGATTCCGAAGTCATTTTCGACCCTGACGGCCTGCGGCGTCTGGTTGTCGAATTGCACAAAATAACGGCCGCTGCCGTGGGCAACGATGCGCAGCAGGGTGGGCGCGGCGCGTTCCGGGAGAAGGTAATCGGCAGCGCCGGCCATTGGCACGAAGAAACCGGAATCCATCGCGGTGATCAACCAGTTTTCGTGCTGGGCGAAAGCGACCAGGTTTTTCCCTTCATTGCCGATGGCCAGCAAGCGCGGGGTTCGATACCAGGCCATGCGCGCGGTAGCGCGCGAATGCTTGTGCAGCGGGAGGAGATCGGAAAAACGGGTATGCAGGCTGGCCGCTTCGTTGGCTTCTGTTTGCACTGCCGGGTCGTCGCGGCGCGCGCTGGCGGCGTTTTGCAGGGCTGCGGCGGCGAGCATGGCACCATCGCGGCGGCGGTTGTCGTGTTGCAGCCGCAACGCCGCCAGGCGGGCGTCGGCAGGGGATTTGCCCGATGCGAGCGCGGCAGCCGTTTCCGCGTCGTCGTATTGCCAGGATGATAATTTCAGTTGCAGCGGCGAATCGTTTTCACGGCGGGCGTCACGCGCCGCAACGGCCGGTTCGTTGAGTTGGGGCAGGCTGTAATCGGAATCCTGCTGTTCAAGCAGGCGGACGAAAAGGGGTGCCGAAGCGGTCAGAGTGATCTGGTGTTCGCCGTCGGGTAGCTCGAAATAGGCCTCCTTTTGGCGGGTCAGCGGGGTTTCCTGACCATCAACCAGCACGACTTCGGCGCTTTCGGTCGTGCTTTCGTAGTTCAGTTTCGCCAGCGCTAGGTCTTTTTGCCTGACCTCGATCTGCCAGTGCTGCAGAGGCTCGCTTTCCCGGCGCGGATAAATCAGGCGACTTGGCAGGGCAAAACGGGCTGGGCCGCGCAGCGTGACCGAGA
>CAYTWY010000127.1:0-4216 GCA_964440925.1 uncultured Propionivibrio sp.
GGGGCGTCCCGGCTGGACAGGCGCTGATCCTGTCGCTAAGCTGCCCTGTGGCCTTGATGCGGCTGTGGCCACGGTGCGATAGCGCACGCTCCGTGCCGGTCATTTCATAACCCGGGTGTCACGTTCTCCATGATGCATTTTTCCCCCGTAAAACAGGCGCTCGGCCTCGCTGGCTGGCTCGCCGCCACCTTTTCCGCCGGCGCTGTCGGCGCCATCGCTTCCGCCAGCGCGGCAGCGTTCTACGGCCAACTCGCGCGGCCATTCTGGGCACCACCTTCCGGGCTTTTTGCCCCGGTCTGGTCGCTGCTCTACCTTCTCATGGGGCTCTCTGCCTGGCTTGTCTGGCGAGAGCACGGCTTTCGTGGGGCCGCTTCCGCGCTGAGGTTATTCGCCGCCCAGCTGCTGGCCAACGCCCTGTGGACGTGGATTTTCTTTGTCTGGCAGCAGGGGGCGCTGTCTCTTGCCGGGAGCGTCATTCTGTGGGCGCTCATTGCCTGCACCTTCGTCGCGTTCTGGCGCCGGCACCGGCTGGCGGCGCTGCTTCTCGTGCCCTATCTGGCCTGGGTCGGTTTTGCCACCGCCCTGACTGCGGCGTTGTGGCGCCTTAACCCCGTGCTTCTCGGGTGATCGGGCGGCGCTTGGTGCAGAATCAGCAAGCGCCGCATGAAAACAATCCCCCTGCGTGCCGGAACCCTCATGCGCTTGCGACGCCATGCGGTGATGGCCCGGCGCCATGGATGGGGACTGGTGCTAGAGGGTGAAGCGTTCTCCGGCGCGCGGCAGGGCGACTTCCGTCCACCCCAGCTGTTCCCTGAGGGCGGTGGCAAAGATGGCCGAGGCGCCCGCTTCACCGTGGACGATGAAGGTCTTGCCCGGCGGCTTGCGGAAACCGCGCAGCCAGTTGAGCAGGGCGCCCTGGTCGGCATGCGCGGAAAGCCCGCCGACGGTGTAGATGCGTGCCCTGACGGGTACCGGCTGGCCAAAGAGGCGCACCAGGCGCGCGCCATCGACGAGCCGTCGCCCGAGCGTGCCGGCGGCCTGGAAACCGGCGATCAGGATCGAGCATTCGCTGCGCGGCAGGTTCTCGCGCAGGTGGTATTTGATGCGCCCGGCTTCGCACATGCCGCTGGCCGAGATAATGACCGCGCCGCTGCGAATATCGTTGAGGGCGCGTGAACGTTCGGCGTCGGCGACGAATTCGAGCTTGATCTTTTCCGGGTGTTTTTCCATCCAGGCGAGCAGGTCGTGCGTCGCCTGGTCGAGCAGTTCCGGATAGGCGAGGGTGATGCGGGTGGCCGAACTGGCCATCGGCGAATCGACATAGACCTTGAGCGGGGCGATGCGCTGGCGACGCACCAGATCGGCGAGCAGGTAAATGATTTGCTGCGTCCGGCCGACGGCAAAGGAGGGAATGACCAGGTTGCCGTGCGTGGCCTGCGTGCGCAGGATGGCGGCGACGATTTCCTCTTCGGTTTCCGGCATTGAGCGGTGCTGGCGGTTGCCGTAGGTCGATTCGATGAGCAGCAGGTCGGCTTCTGCCACCACCTTTTCCGGGTCGTGCAGCACCGGGCGGTCAGGCATGCCGAGGTCGCCGGAAAAGACCAGTTTGCGCGCTTTCCCGCCCTCGTCGAGGCTGATTTCGAGCCACGCCGAGCCGAGGATATGGCCGGCTTCGTGGAAGCAGACCTTGACCGTTGCGGCCGGCGAGAAGGTCTTCCGGTAAGGGATCGCCTGCAGTTGCTGCAGTGTGGCCTGCGCCTGTGCGACGGTGTATAGCGGCGCCGGCACGCCGCGCCCATCCTTGCCGCCACGTCGCCGGTGACGCACCTGCCATTCGGCTTCCTTTTCCTGGATGTGCGCGCTGTCCGGCAGGAGAACCTCGAGCAGGTCGATGCTCGCCGGGGTGGCGTAGATCGGGCCGCGGTAGCCGAGCATGGCAAGGCGCGGCAGCAGGCCGGAGTGATCGATGTGGGCGTGGGTGAGCAGAACGAAATCGATTTTCCGCACGTCGAAGCCGAAGTTCAGCGCGCCGATGTTCTTGGTGCGCGCTTCCGGCCCGCCCTGGAACATGCCGCAATCGACCAGAAAACGCAGGTTGCCTGTTTCCACCAGGGTACATGAGCCGGTGACTTCGCCGGCAGCGCCAAAAAAGCTGATCCGCATGAGCTTATCCTCCTTGATGGGGACAAGGATGCCGCACGGGTGTTTTTATTGCAAGCGCTGCAGGCCGCATGGATAGGTGGGTAGCGGGCAAGAGGCGGCAGGGAGCGCGTCTTTCCTGTCTTGCGGGGCGTAAAAAAACGGTGCGAGTGCACCGTTTTCCGTGTTACCGAGCCCAGCTTATTCGTCAAGCACCACGCTGGTGTAGACCTCCTGCACGTCGTCGAGGCTTTCCAGGACATCGATCAGTTTCTGCATTTTCACCGCATCGTCGCCGGTCAGCTCGGTCTCGTTTTCGGCCTTCATGGTGATTTGCCCGAACTCGGCGCTAAAGCCGGCGGCTTCGAGCGCTTCCTTGACCGTCATGTAATCGTTGGGCGGGGTGATGACCTCAATCGAGCCGTCATCGTTGGTCAGCACGTCATCGGCTCCGGCTTCGATGGCCGCATCCATCAGCGCTGCCTCGTCGGTGCCCGGCGCAAACAGCAGTTGCCCGCAGTGCTTGAACTGGAAGGCCACGCAGCCGTCGGTGCCCATGTTGCCGCCGTGCTTGTTGAAGGCGTGACGGACTTCGGCCACCGTGCGGGTGCGGTTGTCGGTCAGGCAATCGACCATCACCGCTGCGCCGCCGATGCCGTAGCCCTCGTAGCGGATCTCGATGTATTCGACACCTTCGAGTTCGCCGGTACCCTTCTTGATGGCGTTGTCGATCTTGTCCTTGGGCATGTTGACGCCCTTGCCCTTGTCGATCGCCATGCGCAGCCGCGGGTTGAAACTCGGGTCGCCACCGCCCATTTTGGCGGCGACGGTGATTTCCTTGGCGATCTTGGAAAAAGCGGCGCCCCGCTTCTCATCCTGACGCCCTTTACGGTGCTGGATGTTCGCCCATTTTGAATGTCCGGCCATGTAACCTCTTCTCTGCCGCGCGCGGGCACGGCAAATGATTGTTGAAAGCAGTTGATGAAGGCGCGCATTTTAACATCCCCGGCGACGCCTTTTAACGTGGCGCGCGTCATCGGCAGGATCGCCGCGACTTCCCGGATCGTATTGCCGGCGCGGAGGCCTCTTGCATCAAGCACACGGGCATTTCAAGGTGGTCGGCCGTGTGGCGCTCTGATAGACTCCCAGCGATCTTCATCGACGCTGAAATGCCCCGCCCGAGCGCAAAGCGCTGCCCGTGCATCGTGTAGGGCGGCCGTGGAAATTCCAGTTGTCCGGGGGCGATGAATGGGGGGGGCGCAGGCGGCGCGGATGAAGACGAAATGAACAATAAATGAACAATTTGACAGGAAACACACCATGACCAGCATCCAACAACGCGCCGAACTGCAACGCCGCATCTGGCAAATCGCCAATGATGTGCGCGGCGCGGTCGACGGCTGGGATTTCAAGCAATACGTGCTCGGCACCCTGTTCTACCGCTTCATCAGCGAAAACTTCGCCCGCTACATCGAAGGCGGTGATGATGGCATTCGCTATGCCGATCTTTCCGATAAGGTCATCACCCCCGAAATCAAAGACGACGCCATCAAGACCAAGGGCTACTTCATCTACCCCAGTCAGCTGTTTGCCAAGGTCGCGGCCAGTGCCAACACCAACGACAGCCTGAATACCGACCTGGCCACCATCTTCTCCGCCATTGAAAGCTCCGCCAACGGCTACCCCTCCGAGCGCGACATCAAAGGCCTGTTTGCCGATTTCGACACCACCAGCAACCGCCTTGGCAATACGGTCAAGGACAAGAACACCCGCCTGGCCGCCGTGCTCAAGGGCGTGGCAGAACTGGATTTTGGTGATGCGCATGACGGTGATTTTGAAGAAAACCAGATCGACCTGTTTGGCGATGCCTACGAATTCCTCATCTCCAACTACGCCGCCAACGCCGGCAAATCCGGCGGCGAGTTTTTCACCCCGCAGCATGTCTCCAAGCTGATAGCCCGGCTGGCCATGCACAAGCAGACCAGCGTCAACAAGATTTACGACCCGGCCTGCGGCTCGGGATCGCTGCTGCTGCAAGCCAAAAAGCACTTTGACGCGCACATCATTGAAGACGGTT
>CAYTWY010000128.1:0-4181 GCA_964440925.1 uncultured Propionivibrio sp.
GGGCTACCGCAACTTCTGCAACAAGCTGTGGAACGCCACGCGCTTCGTGCTGATGCATACCGACGGCCAGGATCTCGCCCTCGACCGCTGCCCGGACACGCTGCCCACCTCGTTCGCCGACCGCTGGATCGTCAGCCGCCTGCAGTACACCGCGGCTGAAGTGGCACAACATTTTGCCGACTATCGTTTCGACCTGCTCGCCCGCGCCCTCTACGAATTTGTCTGGGACGAATTCTGCGACTGGTATCTCGAACTGGCCAAGGTGCAATTGCAAAAAGGCTCGCCGGAACAGATTCAGGCCACCCGCCGCACGCTGGTGCGCATTCTCGAAGCCACGCTGCGTCTGGCGCACCCGCTGATCCCCTTCATCACCGAAGAGCTGTGGCAGGCCGTCGCACCGCTGGCCGGCAAGAAAACGCACGAATCGATCATGCTCACCGCCTACCCACCAGCGCAGCCGGGAAAAATCGATGCCGCCAGCACGGTGTGCGTAAAGCAACTACAGGATCTGGCCTACGCCTGCCGCAACCTGCGCGGCGAAATGAACCTCTCACCAGCACTCAAGGTTCCGCTGATCGCCAGTGGCAACAGCGAGGAACTGAACACCTTCGCGCCCTACCTCAAGGCGCTGGCCAAACTCTCCGACATGCAGATCGTCAGCACCCTGCCGGAAGACACCAACGCACCGGTCGCCGTCGTCGGCGAAACACGGCTGATGCTCAAGATCGAAATCGACATCGCCGCCGAAAGCGAACGCCTGGCCAAGGAAATTGCCCGTCTCGAAGGCGAGATCGGCAAAGCCAGCGCCAAGCTCGGCAACGAAAGCTTCGTCGCCCGCGCGCCAGCACAGGTCGTCGAACAGGAGAAAAAACGCTTGGCCGATTTTGTTGCAACGGTGGAAAAACTCAAACCACAGCTGGAAAAATTGCGCCGCTAGGATATCCCCGCGCGGCACCCGGCCCGTACCCGAAGAAGCATCGGCATCACGCGACACCCATGCGCAGGATCGCCTATCCATGAAGCTTACGGACCTGACTGTTTCCGGATGGCGATCCAGAGCGCAACGCACAGCAGCGGCCAGTTGGCCCGCGTCGGGCAAGGCTGCCGGGGCATCACCTCGCCAAGGATCAAGCCACTGGCCAGAAGCCCCAGGGAACCCAGGGTCTGGCAGAAAAAACCTGTCGGTCGGAAATGCGCATGCATTGCTCCTTCCGGAAAACGATGCGGCGGTTCCATGCCATTTCGCGGCAGCGCAAAACTGCCGCCCATCCGCCAGCCGGAGAGCCCAGGCCATCGAAACAAGACAACACAACGCGCGGACATTTATCGATGGCGCGCAAACCGCTATCATTGCCCCCCATGAAGATACGCATCCTGCTGATCGAGGACGACGAGCGCCTCGCCAATCTGACCGCCGAATATCTGGCAAAAAATGATTTCGAGGTCGCCATCGAAGCGCGCGGCGACACCGCCGAAGCACGCATCCTCAGGGAAAATCCAGATCTCGTGATTCTCGACATCATGCTGCCGGGCAAGGACGGCTTCGAGGTCTGCCGCAATGTGCGCGATAAATACGCCGGCGTGATCCTCATGCTGACCGCCCGCGACGAGGATCTCGACCAGATTCTCGGCCTCGAACTGGGCGCCGACGACTATCTTTCCAAGCCGGTACAGCCGCGTCTCCTGCTGGCCCGCATCAAGGCTTTGCTGCGCCGTGCGCCGACCCTGCACAGCGATGGCGCACATGAACCGGGCGGCAGCGAAGCCTCGCAAATGGCTTTCGGCACCTTCCGTATCAGCCAGACGACACGCTGCGCAAGCCTGGGCGAGGCCGTCATCGACCTGACCACGGCGGAATTCGATCTGCTCTGGCTGCTCGCCAGCCACGCCGGCAACATCCTCTCGCGCGACGACCTGCTGCAGCAATTGCGCGGCATCGGTTTCGACGGCCTGGATCGCTCGATCGACGCGCGTATCTCGCGCCTGCGGCGCAAACTCGGCGACGACCCGGAAAACCCGACGCGCATCAAGACCGTGCGCGGCAAAGGCTATCTGTTCAGCAAACATGACTGGCAATAACAAACCGGCGGGCAACAACCGCCTGCTCAGCATCATCGGCCGCTACAAGACCACACCCTGGCGCGGCCGTTACAGCCTGTCGCACCTGTTCCTCAACTTCTACCTGCTGGTGATGGGCTCCTTCGTCGCCATCGCCTTCTTTGCCGACTTCGTCATTTCGACGGCAGTCAAGGGCATTACCGACGACTACACCAGCCGCTTCATGAACGGCACCATCGTCCTCATCGAGGACGAACTGTTCCGTCATCCGCGCACCGAATGGCCACAGGTCATCCAGTCGCTGGGCAGGAAATTCGCTTACAAACTCGACATCGTCGACCGCTGGACGCTAAGACTTTCGCCCAAGCAGGCCGAACGGCTTGACGACGGCGATCTGGCCATCGTTGCCGAAGGCGACATCCTTTATCACCGCCTGAAACACACGGCACAGGTTCTCGTCGTCGGCCCGATTTCGCCCGACGCCAACCCGGACCGCCCGCGCGCCCTGCCGCTCGAATTGCGTATCCGGCTACTGACCTGGAGCCTGATCGGTTTTTTCCTTGCCATTGCCGTCTGGTTCTGGGTGCGCCCGGTGTGGCGCGACCTTGAGGCTCTGCGTCAGACGGCGCGCGCACTCGGCGACGGAAAGTTCCACGCACGAGCGCCACAAGCCCGCAGCCGCGCCTTCGAATTGCTGACCGAAACGCTGAACGGCATGGCCGAACGCATCCAGCGCCTGATCGCCACCCAGAAGGAATTGTCGAGTTCGATCTCGCACGAACTGCGCACCCCCATTGCCCGTCTGCGCTTTGCCCTCGAAATGACCAGCGAAACCGGAGACAAGGACGAGCGCGAACGTCTGCGCCAGATGATGGAAGTCGATCTCGACGAACTCGACAACCTGATCGATTCCAGCCTGACCTACGCACGCTTCGAACGCGAACAACCCGAACTCAACCTGACCGCAGTCGACCTGGCCACTTGGCTCGGCGAAGAAGTCGACTCGATGCGCATCCTCAGCCGCTCCCTCGAGCTGAGCGTGGATTGCCAGGATCTGCCAGCCGGGCAGCGCGTCGAACTCGACCTGAAGAGCATGCCTTACGCCGTAACCAACCTGCTGCGCAACGCCCTGCGCTACGCCAGGACAAAAATCGTCGTCCGCGCCACCATCGACACCGATCAGGTCTGCATCCATGTCGATGACGACGGACTCGGCGTCCCTCCCGAGGAACGGCAGCGCGTATTCACCGCCTTTGCCCGCCTCGACCACTCGCGTGATCGCGCCACCGGAGGCTACGGACTGGGGCTGGCCATCGTCCGTCTTGTTCTCGAACAGCACGGCGGCAGCGCCTGCGTCGGTGAATCGCCGCTCGGCGGCGCCCGCTTCACGCTGCGCTGGCCGCTGTCGCATGAGGGATGAAATAGCTTTTTGAAAAGCGCGCCAACGAAGCGCCGCTGTTACAGATCGTTACAGAACACTGACGAAGAAACTAAAGACGCCTGGAGACGGCCTGACTATTATCGACGCAGATTGCTACTCGATGACAAGGAAGTCGGAAATGCCGCCCTTTGACGAGATTCGCCAACGTTTCCTGGACAATACCCGGCAACACCTGCATTTGCTGCCCAGGGACAAATCTCCGCTCCGCTGCATATCCAACACAAGAAACCACCTGCCAGCGTGCTGCCTGGCGGCGCTTTCCGGCCAGACCAAATCGCATTGATGGCCATGCCAGCTCCGCACACGACATTCCCCACGGCCGAAGGCATCGGCATTTTTGTCGGAGTCGTCGCCTGGGACCTCCTTGCCGAAGGTCACCCACACATCATCAAGGCCTTGCTCATCGCCGTACCGTGCAGTCTCGTGTGGTTCGCCCTGCGCTGCTGGAAAAAGAGCGCCAGCCGCTCGGTTACAGAATGTCACGCAAATACTGAACAAGCGCAACAGACACCCGGCGGGGATGCCCATAGAATGTAGTTGTTGTTTCAGCATCCCCTGCTGACAATGTTTGACCCTCCCTGACCCATCATCTGACGATGGGACTTTGAGTCCCGTGCCTGTTGGCACGGGATTTTTTTTGCTTTTTTCTCCGCCCTCAGGCCCCGGCGCCGACAAGACGCAC
>CAYTWY010000129.1:0-4162 GCA_964440925.1 uncultured Propionivibrio sp.
CGGTCCGGAGGTCTGGCGCAGATTGACGCCCATTTCGGCGGCGATGATGTGCGCCAGCGTGGTTTTGCCTAAGCCCGGTGGGCCGAACAGCAGCACATGGTCGAGGGTGTCCTGACGTTTTTTTGCCGCACCGATGAAAATCGAGAGCTGCTCGCGAATCTTGCTTTGCCCGACGTATTCGGCCAGGCGCTTCGGGCGCAGGGCGCGTTCGAAGGCTTCTTCCTGCGTCGATTTCGTTTCGGCGCAGATCAGCCGCTCGGGTGGCGCTTCGTCACGAGGGTCAGCGAAAACGTCGGTTTCGATCATGTCGCTGCGCTACTCAGATCGACGGGGATTCGTCGTAATGGATGTGGTCCAGCCATTCGCGGATCAATACCTGGCCGAGGGCGAGCAGGGTCGGGCCGAGGAACAGACCGATGAAGCCGAAGACCAGCACCCCGCCGAAAACGCCGACGACGATCAGCAGCAGCGGCAGGCTGGAAGTGCGCGAAATGAGAACCGGCTTGACGAAGTTATCGACGCTGCTGATACCGAACATCCCCCACAGCACCATGAAAATGGCCCAGCCGGTCTGCCCGGTCTGCTGCAGCCAGACGGCCGCGCCGAGCCAGATCAGGGTGGCGCCGATGACCGGAACCATGGAGAAGAAGAAGGTGGCGACGGTGAGCATGACGATGCCGGGTACGCCGGCAATGAGAAAACCGAGCATGGCGACGAGTGACTGGGCGGCGGCGGTGCCGACGATGCCGACCATGACGCCGGTGACTGTCCCTTCGGCCAGCTTGAACATGCGTTCGCCGAGGTTGCCGGCCAGCTTGCGGCTGGCGGTGCGCAGTGCGTTGGCGTAGGTCTCGGCGTCGCGGAAAATAAAGAAGGCGAAGAAAATGACCAGCGCCAGCTGGAGCAGCCCCTGTCCAAAAATGGAAACGGTCGCGAGCGCCAGGCGGCGTGTCGGCGCAATCATCTGGTGCAGCACCTCGTTCATCTCTTCGCGGCTGAGCACCAGGTTGTTCCAGTATTCCTCGATGCTGGAGCCGAGCAGCGGAATGTCGGCGACCCACTCAGGCACGTGGGAAGGGAGCCCGGATTCGAGCAGCGGCTTGAGGTAGGCAATGGCCATTTCCACCCCGTTGGCCAGCGAACGGGAAAGTAGCGCCATGGGCAGGATGAGCAGCAGGACAAGCAGCAGGCACATGACGCAGGCGGTGAAGCTGCGCCGCCCGACGAAGAGCAGCAGCAGCCGGTTGCGCAGCGGCGCGGCGGTGACGCAGATCACCGCCGCGAGCAGCAGGGTGCCGACAAAGGGCGTGAGGACGGCGATGCAGCCGATCAGCAGCAGCGCGACGACAGCAGCCTGAAGAATCTGTTTTTGCGTGGAGTGCATTGGTACATCATATCTTGGAAAGGAGTTTGAGCGCCTGGCGAATGCCTTCCGCCGTCGAGATGCCATCGGGCAAGGGCTTCAGGGCCGCCGCCGCTTCCCGCTCATTGTACCCCAGCGCCAGCAGCGCATTGAGAATGTCGTGCGAATCGTTGCTGGCGGCCGGCGAAGCGGTGGGCAGGCCTTCGTCCAGCTTGCCGCGCAGTTCGAGCAGCAGGCGTTCGGCGGTCTTCTTGCCGATGCCCGGTACCTTGACGAGGCGGGCGACTTCCTGGCGGGCGACGGCCTGCGCCAGATCGCCGACGGACAGGCCGGAAAGCACGGCCAGCGCCATGCGTGCGCCGATGCCGGAAATCTTGACCAGCTGGCGAAAGGCCGAGCGTTCGGCCTGGCTGGCAAACCCATAGAGAAAGTGACCGTCTTCCCGCACCACGAAATGGGTGAGCAGGGTGATTCTTTCGCCGCAGGCGGGCAGGTTGTAGAAGGTGCTCATCGGCACATCGACTTCGTAGCCGAGGCCGTGCACGTCGATAACGACCTGGGGCGGGGTTTTTTCCAGCAGGGTTCCGCTGAGGCGGCCGATCATGGGTTTTTCTCCTAAAGGGCAAAAAATCGCAACCTGGGCGTTTGCAACAGGCGGGCGAGGGTACAACGCCACGGCGATTTTTTCCGCGCGCTGCGTGCCGGCGTGGCCGTTGCCAGTATTTCCGCCTTCTTCAAACCAGGCGCCCGTTGCGTACGCGCAAGCCTTGCGTCGCCAGGCTGCCCATGCCCTGTCCGCCGTGCGCGTGGGCGATGGCGCAGGCCAGGGCGTCGGCGGCATCGCTGCCCGGAGTGCCGGGCAGCGAGAGCAGGCGGCGCACCATGTGCTGTACCTGGGTCTTGTCCGCATGGCCGTTGCCGACGACCGCCTGCTTGACCTGCAGTGCCGTGTATTCGGCGACCTCGATGCCGCCGCTGACCAGCGCGGCGATTGCCGCGCCGCGCGCCTGGCCGAGCAGCAGCGTCGATTGCGGGTTGGTATTGACGAAGACGATTTCGACCACCGCCTGATCGGGACGGTATTGCGCGATCAGCTGGTGTACGCCGCTGTGAATTGTCCCCAGGCGGGCGGGTAGCGGTGCCTTCGCGTCGGTGCGCACGCAGCCGCTGGCGAGGTAGGTCAGGGTGTGGCCGTTCTTTTCGATGACGCCAAAGCCGGTGATGCGCAGCCCCGGATCGATGCCGAGAATGCGCTGCGGCCGGCGCGGATCCGCAATCTTCGACGGGGTTTCCTGCGGCATGGGTTATGCGCCGAGAAATTCGACCAGCATGCCCGAGGTGCGGCGCAGGCGGCGCGAGAGCAGCAGCGCCAGGCAGCGCATGAAGCGGTAAGCGACGAGCGGAGCGTTTTCGGCCAGGCGCTCCAGCGCCTGATGGTCGAGGAGGAGCAGGGTACAGGCGGTATCGGCTTTGCAGGTGGCCGAGCGCGGTTCGCGGTCAAGCAGCGCCATCTCGCCGAGGATGCGGCCGCGTCCTTCATAGGACAGCAGATGATTTCCGCGCTCGCCGCCCTTGAATACCGAGACCCGGCCTTCGGCCAGAATCAGCATGAATGATCCGGGGTCGCCCTCGTTGAAAATGACCTCGCCCGCCTGTTTGCTGTCATGGCGGAGATAGCGGCCAATGATCTTGAGTTCCCCGTAGGAAAAACCGCTGAAGAGATCGAGTCCGTCGAGAAGGTCGGCGATTTCGGAATTTTGCATGGAGCCACGACGATGACAAGGAATGGGGCGTAGTGTGCGCGTCAGCCGCAGGCGAGTCAAACCGTGCGCGCATTCCGGCGCCTGTGGCCCCTCATCCTGCCGGGGGCATCGACACGGCGTTGCGCGGGTTTTGACACGCGTTCCGGCGATAAAAAACGGATGGCCTGCAAGTCAGGAAATACGCCATTCTTCAAGGCAAAGCCCGGGGGGTCAATCGCCATGCGGCTTGCAGGGGGCGTGTTTATTGCGCGCGTGCTCCGTTTTGCGCCAGGCAATGACTGAGGTTGCGCATGGCTTGTGCACCGACGGCACAGTCTCCGGCGACGTCCTCTGGCAGCGCCAGCTTGCCCCCGTGCGACAGGGCGGCATAAATTTCGTCGCTGTCCGCCGGGCTGGCTGCAGCCCGTTGGCCGGGTTCCATCTCCTGGCGGGTTTTGCCGGTGCGTCCGGCCTGGATGTCGGGGGGCTCGACGGTGCGCGCCGCCTGCCCGGCGTGGCCGTTGGCGAGCGGGTTGCGGTGTGGTGACGCAATGCCCATCGGGCGGAGCTTGAGTGGCGATGGATTCGGCGCCACGCTCTGCGCGGCGTCGATGGGGGCGGTTCTGCCGGCCGGGCGGGCGCTGTTCCGGGACAGGAAATAAAGGCTGGCCGCCATCAGGACGACGAAAGCGAACAGGATGAGGATCGCGGCCTTGTTGACTTCCCAGAAGCCCGGCGTTGCTGCGCCGCGTCGCGCGGAAGGAGGCTGGCGCGTGGCCAGCGGCGATAACGCGGCTTGCGCCGACAGGTGCGGCGCCGCACTTTGCCGCGGTTCGGGGGGGAACAGCTTGCGCGTTCCGCCCGGTGCTGCGGTTCTGGCCTTGATCTGGCGGCTGCGGACGCTGACGGTGGTGTAATTCATGGCGGTTTCCTGGTGATCCCGCTGCCGTGGGGCGCCACTTGCCGCGTCCGGTAGGCCGGTGATTTTGTGCCCCCGCCTTTCGACGGGTTTACCCTGTTTCAGTACCTTGTGCCGCGTATGCTAGCCGGACTTGCC
>CAYTWY010000130.1:0-4135 GCA_964440925.1 uncultured Propionivibrio sp.
GGGCGCAACTGGTTGAAGATCAGGAACATCTCCGCCGTCCATACGCCGATGCCGCGCACGGCGGTCAGCTCGGCGATGATCTCGGCATCGCTCATGCGCTCCCAACGCGCAACATGAATCTGCCCGTCGTTAAAATGCCGCGCCAGATCGACAAGATATTCCACCTTGCGCGCCGATAGCCCGCAGGCGCGCAGGCTCTGCGTTCCGGCGTCGAGCACCGGCAGCGGAGAAACCTCCGCCACGGCGGAAGAAAGGCGCGCCCAGACGCTGTCGGCGGCTTTCACCGAAATCTGCTGCCCGACGATGGAGCGCGCCAGCGTGCCGAACGGGTCGCCGCGCGAAACCAGCGTATCGCCGACGTAGCGGCCGATGATGCCGGCCAGCACCGGATCGTTACCGGACAGCTCGGCCGCCGCCTGCGCCCAATACGTCGGCGTCATCAGAGGTGGCGCCGGATCACCTGTGCCAGACGTTCGACACCCTCTTCGATGCGCGGCGGCGGCACGGTCACGAAGGCCAGGCGCAAGGTTTCCGCCTGCGGCGCGGCGGCGTAGAACGGCGCCCCGGGAACGAAGGCCACATTTTCCGCGATGGCCTGCGCCAGAATGCGCGTGGCATCGAGTCCGCGCGGCAATTCCGCCCACAGGAACATGCCGCCACGCGGCGCATTCCAGCGCACGTCAGAAGGCATGAAGCGCGCCAGGGCATCGAGCATGGCTGTACATTGCGCACTGTACAGGGTGCGGATGCCGGGAATGTGCGTATCGAGAAAACCGTCCTTGACCACTTCATGAACAGCCATCTGCGAGAGCGTCGCGGTATGCAGGTCGGTCGCCTGCTTGGCCTGCACCAGCTTGGCGCGCAAGGCCGGCGGTGCAACCACATAGCCCAGGCGCAGGCCGGGCGCCAGGACCTTGGAGAACGAGCCCATATACACGGTGCGCTCCGGCGCCAGGGCCCGGATCGGGAGCGGCGTTTCGCCATCGTAGGACAGGGCGCCGTAGGGATCGTCCTCAAGGAGGAGCAGGTCGAGGGCGCGCGCGCGGTCGACGAGCTGCTGCCGCCGTTCGCCCGACAACAGCCGTCCGGTCGGGTTCTGGAAATTGGGCAGACAATAGAGGAACTTCGCCCCGCGCATGCGCTCGTCCAGGGCTTCCGGCAACAGGCCACCGGCGTCGGACGGCACCGAAACATAGTGCGGCGCAAACAGCGAGAACGACTGCAGGGCGCCGAGGTAGGTCGGCGTTTCGACCAGCACCACATCGCCCGGATCGATCAGCACCTTGCCAAGCAGATCCAGCCCCTGCTGTGAGCCCGAGACAATCAGCACGTCGTCCGCCACCACCTTCGCCTGCGGCAGCGAGAGCCGGGCGGCAATCCACTCGCGCAGCGGCGCGTAACCTTCGGTGGTGCTGTATTGCAGGGCGTCGCGCCCCTTCCCGCGCAGCACGCCATCGAGCGCCGCACGCATGGTGTCGATGGGAAAGGTCGCTGCAGACGGCAAACCGCCGGCGAAGGAAATCACCTCTGGCCGTTCGGTCACCTTGAGGATCTCACGAATCGCCGAACTCTCAATGGCCCGCGCCCGGGAAGAAAAAAGGCGGGAGAAATCGGTCACGGAAGAAGACGCGGAAGGGTCGGTTTTGCTGAGCACACAGGAGGTCATGGCGATCCATTGGCAACACGTGAACACCGTTTCTGACGAAGCGGTAAAAGTCGCTAGTTTACGCCTTTTGTCGCACCGGCAGAAAGCAACGCCTTCCGGCAGCCGCGGGGAGGCAGAAAACCATCCCGTCGCCATTTTTTGCACGGAAAACGGCACAGCTCCGGCATTCTGCCGGAGACACCTTGTTTTCTGGGTTAAAATGGCGCACCGTACTCGATAGTGCACAACAAGAAAACGCACCGACATGTCCGAACCCTATTTCTTTTTCCGTCCGGTCATTTCGCCCGACCATGGCTGGAGCGCCGTCGAATGGCTGGCCGCTGACCCGGCCACTGTCGATAGCGAAAACTGCCTGCAGTGCTTCCGCGAATCCGGCGCCGCGCAACTGTCGAGGCTGCTGCCGTTGATCCTTTCGGTCAAACCGGCATGGCTCGAACAAAGCGCTTTCACGCACGCCTTCGATGCCAGTCAGGTCATCCTCATCGCCCCGTCGCACACCCTCGACAACGCACTCGCCGTCGGCCACTGCAAGCATTTTCGCGCCGAAGGCTACCACCTCGGTCTGGCAATCGATGCCGAAGGCATGGCGCGCAAGATTCCGCTCGATTCCTTCGATCATGTCAGCCTGCCGGCAGCCTTCGCTCGCCACACCCTGCCGGGCAGCGAGCTGAACTATCTCGGCGATGCCGGTTTGCGCAAGATCGCGCTGGCGGTCAATACGCACGAACTGTTTGCCTGGCTGGCCGAACATTCCTTCGATCTGTGCGGTTGTGCCTATCTGACGACGCATAATCCGGCGCGCGGCCGCGAGCCCGACCTGACCCGACTGAAGCTGCTCAAGCTGCTCAATCTGGTCGCACAGGACGGCGACACACGTGAAATCGAGGCCGTTTTCCGTGAGGAACCGAAGCTCTCCTACAACCTGCTGCGCCTCGTCAATTCGGTTGCCGTGGGCGCCAGAACGCGTATCAGCAATTTTTCCCAGGCCATCACCATCCTCGGTCGGCGCCAGCTGCACCGCTGGCTGCAACTGCTGATTTACGCCAACAATCTGGCCGACGGCAACGCGCCGAACCCACTCATGCAACTCGCGGCACAGCGCGCCCGCCTGCTCGAATTGCTGAGCAAACTGGGCCAGTGCGGGGAAAGCGCGCCCGCGAACGGCGACAGCGCCTTCATGGCCGGATTGTTCTCGCTGCTCGACGTCCTGATCAATCTGCCGATGGCCGATATACTGCGCGAAGTGCCACTGGAAGAGGAAGTCATCACCGCGCTGCTCTCGCCGCGCGAAGGCGGCATGCTCGGACAATTGCTCGGCGCAGTGACCGCCGGAGAAACGGGCGATTTCGCGCAGGCCAGGGAAATCCTGTCACGGCTGGGCATCAGCCCGCGCGAGCACGCCGAAGCGCAGATCGCCGCGCTGTACTGGGCCGGACGCATCAACGCCGACAATCAGGACTGATTGTTCTCCGGCACCAAGGCTTCAGTCGCCGCAGAAAGGGTTGCTGCGCCGTTCATGCCCGAAAGTCGACATCGGCCCGTGTCCAGGGATGAAGGCCACGTCGTCGCCGAGCGGCCACAGACGCTCACGGATGGAAGCGATCAGCGCGGAAAAATCGCCGCGCGGGAAATCGGTGCGGCCGACCGAATCCTTGAACAGAACATCACCGACGATGGCCAGCCGCCCCGGCGCATTGTAGAAGACCACGTGTCCCGGCGTATGCCCCGGACAATGCAACACCTCCAGCTCAAGATGACCGAAGCACACACGGTCGCCATGTTCCAGCCAGCGATCGGGAGTAAAGGCACGCACGGCGGGAAAGCCGAACATCTGGCTCTGCTCCGGCATGCCGTCGATCCAGAAGCGATCCTCGCGCTGAGGCCCCTCGATGGGCAGCGACAGGCGTTCGGCCAGATCGGCCACCGCGCCGGCATGATCGATGTGTCCGTGCGTCACCAGAATCTTTTCCAGCACCACGCCGTTTTTCTCCACCGCCTGCAGAATGCGCGGAATATCGCCGCCCGGATCGACCACCACGCCACGCTGTGTCTCGTCGCACCAGAGCAGCGAACAATTCTGCGCAAAAGGGGTCACGGGAATGATCTGATAGTGGATCGACATGAAAGCTCCACCCGTCCTGGCGGGAAATGGGGGCGGCCAGTATAACAGAGCGCCCGGGCGGACATCACGCGGGCAAGCCCCGCCGCCGCGCGGCGGAATCAGTCGGCGCCGCGAAAGCCGACGACGCTGCGGTGGAAATCCTCAATCGGCAACGGACGGCCGTAAAAATAGCCCTGATAGGCATGGCAGCCGGCCTGCGCGAGGAAATCGCGCTGCTGGATATTTTCCACCCCCTCGGCGACCACGCCGATGCCGAGGTTATGCGCCAGGGCGATGATGGTTCTGGCAATCGAGGCGTCGTTGGGATCGGTCAGCACATCCTGCACGAAGGATTTGTCGATTTTCAG
>CAYTWY010000131.1:0-4134 GCA_964440925.1 uncultured Propionivibrio sp.
ATATAGGTGTTGCGGACCATGAACTCCTTCAGAATGTCGTTCTGAATGGTTCCGGTCAGTTGTGCCTGCGAAACACCTTGCTCTTCGGCGGCGACGACGTAACCGGCGAGAACGGGCAGCACGGCGCCGTTCATGGTCATCGAAACGGAGACTTTGTCGAGCGGGATGCCGTCGAAGAGAACCTTCATGTCTTCAACGGAGTCGATGGCTACACCGGCCTTGCCGACGTCACCGACGACGCGAGGATTGTCGGAGTCATAACCCCGGTGCGTGGCGAGGTCAAAAGCGACCGAGACGCCTTGGCCGCCGGCGGCCAGCGCCTTGCGGTAAAACGCGTTGGATTCGGTGGCCGTGGAGAAACCGGCGTACTGACGGATGGTCCACGGACGACCGGCGTACATGGTGCTCTGCGGGCCGCGGATGTACGGCGGCAGGCCGGGCAGGGTGTCGGTGTAGGGCAGGTCGGCGACGTCGGCCTTGGTGTACAGCGCCTTGACGTTGATGCCTTCGGAGGTGACCCACTTGATGTTATCCACATCGCCGCCCGGGGAAACTTTGGCCGCAGCCTTTTTCCAGGCGTCCAGGTTGGACGAATCGGGGAACACAGGTTTATTCTCGGTGGACATGACAAAACCTTTCAGCAGAATAAAAATTTTTGCGGCGGGAAACGATCCGGGAAAAAGAGCGAATCCGTGATCGGGGTGCCTGCGCCGGTCGTGCCGGCGTGTCGTCGCCACGAACTCTAAATGGTACTTTATCCACAGCCCCGAAGCAAGGGAAACGCCGTGTCGAGCCGCTTTCCGCGCCGCTTGCGGCGCTTTCCGGGCCGCGTCAGGCGAGCAGTTGCCACAGCATTCTGGCGGCCAGAACAACGAGCAGGGCGGCAAAAATGCGCCTGACCGTGACGACCGGCAGGCGGTGCGTCAGGCGGGCGCCGACGGGTGCCAACAACATGCTCGGCGGAACCATCCACAACAAGGCTGGCAGATAAACGAAACCCAGGCTGCCGGGTGGCAGGCCGGCGTGCGCCCAGCCGTTGTAGAGGTAACCGAGCGTGCCGCCGAGGGCGATGGGGAAACCGATGGCCGCCGACGTGCCGATGGCTTTCTGCACGCGCACATTGCACCAGGTGAGGAACGGGACGCTCAGCGCGCCGCCGCCGATGGCGACGAGCGCGGATACCAGGCCGATGCCGGTGCCGACGGAAAAGATGCCGAATCCGCCGGGAAGTTCGCGCGTGGCTTTGGGCCTGGCGTTGAACAGCATCTGCAGGGCGGCGAAGCAGACATAGGCGGTGAAAAAAATGGCCAGTGGTCGCGCCGGCACACTGGCGGCGATGCGCGTGCCGAGCAGGGTGCCGAGCAGGATGCCCGGTGTGATCTGCAGCACCACCCGCCACAGCACCGCGCCGTGCCGATGGTGGGCGCGCAGGCTGGCGAAGGAGGTAAACAGGATGGTGGCGATGGATGTGCCGAGCGCCATGTGCAGCACCTCGCCGGGCGGGAAGCCGCCTTGCGCGGCAAACAGCAGGGTGAGTAGCGGCACCATGATGAGGCCGCCGCCGATGCCGAGCAGACCGGCCGAAAAGCCGGTGAATAAACCCAGGGCGATGTAGGCGAAGGACCAGGTCATGGCGGCGGGGAAAATTTCCGGGTTACAGCGCCAGATACAGCGCCAGGGGAACGAAAAGCAGGGAAGCGATGTTGCCGACGACGACGATGGCCGAGACCAGCGCCGGTTCCTGCTGATAGCGTTCGGCAAAGATGTAGTTCATCACCGCCGGTGGCAGCGCGGCGTAGAGCAGCAGCACACCCTGCATGGCCGGGGTCAGCGGCAGCAGGCGGAGCAGCGGCCAGGTGACGAGCAGGCCGGAAATCGGGCACAGCAGCGCACCGACGATGCCGATGCTCCAGCGCTGCACGCGGAAGCCGGCAAAGCCGACGCCGAGGGCGAACAGGCCGAGCGGAATGGCGGTTTCGCCGAGCATCTTGCTGCTGATGGCAAGCCAGGGTGGCAGGGCGATTTCGCCCAGACTCAGGGCGATACCGGCGAGCATCGCCCACAGCATCGGCCCTCTGAAAATGCCGCGCAGGCTGCCGTGTGGATGGCAGATGCGGATGCCGAGCGTGAAGTGCAGGAAGCAGGAAATCATGAAAATGGCGACTGCCGCCGGCAGCATGTCTTCGCCGAAGGCAAGCAGGGTGAGGGGGAAGCCCATGTTGGCGGTGTTGGTAAACATCATCGGCGGGATGAAGGCGTGCGGGTTGTAGCCGAGCAGTCTGGCGACGGCCCAGGCCAGCGCGCCCGAGCCGAGCGTCATCACCAGGCCGCCGAGGAGCAGCGGCCAGTATTCGAGCAGATGAAAATCCTTTGCCGCCATGGCGTTGAGGATCAGCAGCGGGAACAGCAGATCGGTGGTCAGCCGGTTGATCCAGGTCATGTCGGGGTTGCGCAGGCGGCCATAGGCGTAGCCGATGGCCGAAATGACCAGCACCGGAGTGATGATGCCGACGATGCGAAAAACGAGATCCATGCGATGTTGCCGAAGAAGGTGAGGCCGGGCGCAGTGCGGGTGGCGGTAAAGGCCACAGTTTACCGGAGAATGCGCCGTCTGCGGCGGAAAGCGGGCGGCCTGGCCGGCTGCAAGGCGCCGCGTCGGCGATAAAAACCGCTGTCTGCAGCAGACCGGAGGGCGGTCAGGGGTTGTGCCGGACTACAGAATGGGTAACGGGATGTCGGCTGTTCGCGGGCATACGGGGCGGGCGCATTCGCGCGAGGCGTCGATGCAGCCGCCTTCAGCATAGATTCCCCGCCGGTCACGCAACCGCAGCATGCGTTCGAGAATAGACCGGGTTTCCATCGGATGAACAAGCGATTCCTGAACACAGCGATCGACTTCGGTTTCATCCATGATTAACTTGCCAGGAAGCTCGGCAAGCTGTGTGCAGTGGCGCCAATGATAGATTTCAAGGCATTTCCGGGTCAGGGTGTAAGGCTGTCCGGCGCACCAGAAATTAGAAAAGAGTCCTCCGCCGAGATAGAACACCCAGGAGCCTTCGTAACCTGCAATATCCGCCGAATGTTCGTCGGGGTTGCGGAACCACAACCGGTCGCCAGGGATGTAATAGCCGGCAGGCAGCGGTTTGTCGAGGGAACCGAA
The DNA here is from genome assembly GCA_964440925.1 of uncultured Propionivibrio sp. Taxonomy (GTDB): domain Bacteria; phylum Pseudomonadota; class Gammaproteobacteria; order Burkholderiales; family Rhodocyclaceae; genus Propionivibrio. The sequence continues at coordinate 3,161 of CAYTWY010000131.1, forward strand.
TTCGTGCAGGAACACATCGTGGAAACGGCCGGACATGATGGCTTCCGTTTCCCACTGTTTCTGCAGGCGCCTGTAGAGTGCCGGGTTGTTTTCAGCCAGTTCCTGGGCAATTCCGAGCAGCACGACATATTCCGTGGCCCGGTAGCATGAAAAAGCATATTTATGCCCGGTGCTGTCCGGTTGCGTAGCCTTGCGCAAGGCGTCAATTAGTGATTTGCCGGGGCGCACGGTGAAACCGTGGGTTTCATCGTATGACCAGTAATCCCAGGGGCGTTCGGCCGCTTGCGTGTCGAAGGCCAGTTGAGTCCGGCTTGCAGCCTCGACGATATGTGTACGGACGCGTATGGCGGCCTCGAATTCATCAAGCCCCGGATATTCGAAACGCACCGGCGATCCGAGCATCGCCGTGACGATTTCGCCCCTTGGTGTCGGGGTCGAGATCGGTTTCAGGTGTTCGGTGAGACTAAGGCTCTCGAAGCGTGGCATCAATTCCTGCGCGGCTTTTGCTGTCAGGGTGACATCGAGCGTGTCGCTGGCGGATGAGCGAATTTCGATGCATCCCGACAGACCCAGTTGTTCGAGATCGGTAATAAGTGCTTTTTTTTCCGCAGGCGTTACGGCGCACAGCCGGATGCCGGCAATTGGCGCTGTCTGACCGACGTCCAGATGCTCGAGAATTTCCCTGTACATGATCCTGTCCCTTTCTTTTTTATGCTCTGCCACCCATTCGTGGTCAGTTTTTTTAAGTGATCATACCACCGGGGAAATAACGTTTGGTGACGGGAATAATAATGACGATCGAATGCAGTATGGCCGGTGCGCATGAATCGTTGCCGGAATCGGGCTCGCTGGTGATCCGCCATTGCCGGCTTGGCGTGATGAGCGGCGGACCCGGGGGGGGCTACGGTAACGATTTTTTCCTCCTGTTTCCAGCCTTGCTGCGCCAGCATCCCGGCTTGCTTTGCACAAGAACA
>CAYTWY010000132.1:0-3854 GCA_964440925.1 uncultured Propionivibrio sp.
CCGATGGTCGTCGAACTGGGTATTGCACTCGACGTGATGGTCGGCATGGTCATTCTCGGCGTGTTCTTCTTCCAGATTCGTGAGCAGTTCGACAGTCTGGATATCCGTCACATGGAAAGGATCAAGGAAGAATGATCGAATTTGCCGCGGTTCTCGCCACGCCGCTCGTCACTTCGCTGCTACTGGCCTTTTTCGGCCACCGCCGCATGGCGTCCGGACTCAATGCCGCCGGCAGCCTGCTCACCCTGCTCGCCGCCGCCGCGCTGACCATCCGCGTCATCAGCCAGGGGCCGATGGTACTGTTCGACGAACAGTTCTTCGTCGATCCGCTCAACGTTTTCCTGATCGCCCTGACCGCGCTGGTCGGCTTCACCACCGCCCTGTTCTCGCGCCCCTACATGCGCGTCGAACACGACCATGGCCGTCTTTCCTCGGCACGCCTGCGCCTCTACCACAGCATGTTCCAGATGTTCATGTGCACCATGCTGGTCGCCTTGTCGACGAACAACCTCGGCATCCTGTGGGTGGCGATGGAGGCGGCGACGCTGACCACCGTCCTGCTCGTCGCCCTGTACCGCACACCAGCCAGTCTGGAAGCCGCCTGGAAATACTTCATCCTGTGCGGCGTCGGCATCGCCCAGGCACTGTTCGGCACCATCCTCATCTATTTCGCCGCCGAGCGCGTGCTCGGGCACGAGGGCGGCGCGCTGTTGTGGACGCACCTCGACGCAGTAAAAAACCAGCTCGAACCGACGGTACTATCGCTGGCCTTTGTTTTCCTGTTCGTCGGCTACGGCACCAAGACCGGCCTCGTGCCCCTGCACAACTGGCTGCCCGACGCCCACGCCGAAGGCCCGACGCCGGTCTCGGCGGTGCTCTCCGGCCTGCTGCTCAACGTCGCGCTGTACGCCATCCTGCGCTGCAAGGTGCTGGTCGATGGCGCGCTGGAAAACCATTTCGCCGGACACCTGATGATCGCCTTTGGCCTGCTCACCGTCGTCGTTCCGGCGTTCTACCTGTCGCGCCAGAAGGACATCAAGCGCCTGTTTGGCTATTCGTCAATCGAACACATGGGGCTCATCACCTTCGCCTTCGGCATGGGTGGCCCGGTAGCCAACGTTGCCGGCCTGCTGCACATGACCGTGCACTCGCTGACCAAATCAGCCATTTTCTTCGCCGTCGGACACGCCGCACAAATGGCCGGCACGCAGATCATCGACGACATCAAGGGACTGCTCAAACGCTCACCGACCATCGGCTGGGGATTGATGCTCGGCACCCTGGCCATTCTCGGCATGCCGCCCTTTGGCGTATTCACCAGCGAATTCATGCTGCTCACCACCTCGATCAAACATTACCCGTGGGCCACCCCGATTCTCCTCGCCGCCCTCGGCGTGGCCTTCGCCTCGCTGTTCCACAAGGTGCAGGGCATGGTCTTCGGCGAACCGACGGTCAAGCCGCTGCCGCACAATCCGGCGCTGCTGCCGGTATTCGTCCATCTCGGGCTGGTGCTCATGCTCGGTCTGTGGATACCGCCTTACCTCGCCGACTGGTACCGCCAGGCCGCCCGCTTCATCGGATAAGCCCGCCATGCGCCTTCTCGACCAAGCCATTGAATTTTCCGCCCTCGCCGCGCATCCCGTCCCGACCTTCACGGCACGCGTCGATGCCCGGCAGTTGCTCGATTTCTGCCACGCCGTGCACGCCGCCGAGCGCCGTCTGGTCGCACTATGGGGCAGCGACGAACGCGACCGGGACGCCACCCACGGCTACGCCCTGCATGTCGCTTTCGACCTGCGCGAAGGCCTCGCCTGCCTGACGCTGCCGCTCGCCACCGCGCAGCCGCAATTTCCCGACCTCTCACCCGCCTTCCCGGCGGCCGAGCGCATGCAGCGCAGCGTGCACGACCTGCTCGGCGCCTGGGCCGAAGACGGCGACCCGCGCCCCTGGCTGCGCCACGCCAACTGGCCTGCCGACTACTACCCACTGCGCCGTGACACCCCAAACACCAGGTTCCCGACAGCCAACGAGGACTATCCCTTCGTACGCGTTGAAGGCGACGGGGTGCATGAGGTTGCTGTCGGCCCGATCCACGCCGGCATCATCGAACCCGGCCACTTCCGTTTCTCGGCCATGGGCGAGAGCGTGCTGCGTCTGGAAGAGCGACTGGGCTGGAAACACAAAGGCATCGAACGCCGTTTCGTCGGCATGGGGCTGGCCGAGGGTGTCAAACTCGCCGGGCGCGTCAGCGGCGACTCCACCGTTGCCTACGCCACGGCCTACAGCCAAGCGGCAGAATCCATCGGCAACAGCACCCCGCCCGAACGCGGGCAATGGCTGCGCGCCCTGTTGCTGGAACGCGAACGTATCGCCAATCATCTGAGCGACCTCGGCTATCTCGGCAACGACGTCGCCTTTTCCTTTGGTCTGGCTCAATTCATGCGCCTCAGGGAAGACTGGCTTCGTCTCAACGCCCGGCTGTTCGGCCACCGCCTGCTGATGGATTGCGTCGTCCCCGGTGGCGTCGGCAACGACCTCGACGCGCAAGGCGCGCACGCAATCGTCGAGCAATGTCATGCCGTCGAACAGGAAGTTCGCAAACTGAAGCACATCTACGACGAACACGCCGGGCTGCAGGATCGCTTCCTCACCACTGGGCGCCTGACGCCGGACGTAGCCCGCCGCCTCAGTGTTTGCGGCCTTGTCGGGCGCGCCAGCGGCCAGCATTGGGATCTGCGCATCAACCACCCGGTTCCGCCCTACGCGCAGTTGAAAGCCAAAATGGCCATCGAGCGCGGCGGCGACGTCGCAGCACGCGCCCAGATCCGCTTTGGCGAAGTCTTCGAGTCGTTGCGCCTGTTGCGCAAAATCCTGCGCGAACTGCCGTCAGGCGCCGTGCGCAGCGAACTGCATAGCGCCGCCAACCGCCACGGCATCGGCTGGGTCGAAGGCTGGCGCGGCGATATCCTGGTTGCCCTCGAAACCGGCGACGACGGCAAAGTGCGCCGCTGCCATTGCCACGATCCGTCGTGGCAGAACTGGCCGGCGCTCGAACACGCGGCCGTAGACAACATCGTCCCCGACTTCCCGTTGATCAACAAATCCTTCAACCTGTCCTACGCCGGACCGGATCTTTAAAGAGTCTCGCCATGTTCCCGATGCTCCGCCAAATTTTTCGTACTGGCATCCTGACCGAACCGGCGCCCGAAGCGGATACAGCGCTGCGTGCCACGCGCCAGCGCCTGAGCGAAGCCATGACCCGCCGCCTCGGACGCGCCCTGGTCATCCGGCATGTCGACGCCGGCTCGTGCAACGGCTGCGAACTGGAAATCCATGCTCTCGGCAACCCCTATTACAACCTCGAAGCCCTCGGCATCAAGTTCGCCGCCAGCCCGCGGCACGCCGACCTGCTCCTGGTGACCGGGCCGGTCGCCAGGAACATGGAGGTGGCGCTCAAACGCGCCTATGCCGCCACGCCCGAACCCAAATGGGTCGTCGCTGTTGGTGACTGCGGCTGCACCGGCGGCATCTTTGGCGAAAGCTACGCCTCTTGCGGACGCGTTTCCAACGTCATTCCGGTCGACGTCTCCATCCCCGGCTGCCCGCCCACACCGCTGCAGCTCATGCAAGGCCTTCTCGCCGTGCTCCTGCCCGAGCAGCAGGCACAAGAAAAATCGGCGACAGCGCGCTGATTGCACGCCACCGCCGTCGCCACGCGCCAACACTGGCGTCTGTAGCCAATAAAGAAAAAGCCAGCACGAGGCTGGCTTATTCGAATTGGTGGGCCCGCAGGGGTTCGAACCCTGGACCAAAGGATTATGAGTCCTCTGCTCTAACCGACTGAGCTACAGGCC
>CAYTWY010000132.1:3864-4125 GCA_964440925.1 uncultured Propionivibrio sp.
TGCTCATGGATGAGCCCACGGCGAGCCTTGATCCGCATACCCGCCGGCAGGTGCCGCCGGGCGGTGCAACGGGCCTTTACGCGTCGCTGTCGAGGAAGCTGCGCAGCTGCTCCGAGCGGCTCGGGTGGCGCAGCTTGCGCAGCGCCTTGGCTTCGATCTGGCGGATGCGCTCGCGGGTGACGTCGAACTGTTTGCCCACTTCTTCCAGCGTATGGTCGGTGTTCATTTCGATGCCGAAGCGCATGCGTAGCACTTTGGCCT
>CAYTWY010000133.1:0-3610 GCA_964440925.1 uncultured Propionivibrio sp.
CCGTCGCCTTGATCGGATCGAGCATATTGAAGCCGTCCGACAGGTTCCCGAAACCGTGCCAGCGCTCGCCGGGCTTCAACATCCAGGCGTCGCGCTCTTCGATGCCTTCTTCCGACAGGTCGTCCGGCCCCCAAACCTTGAACCACCAGTCGGCCCCCCATTCCTCATCAACCTTGCGCATGGCGCGGCGGAAGTCGAGCGCCTCGGCGATTGATTCCTCGACCAGCGCCGTACCGGCCGGGGCTTCCATCATCGCCGCCGCCACATCGCAGGAGGCGATGATCGAATACTGCGGCGAAGTCGAGGTATGCATCAGATAGGCTTCGTTGAACACGTTGCGATCGAGCTCGCGCCCTTCCGAGTTCTGCACCAGAATCTGCGACGCCTGCGACAGACCGGCCAGCAGCTTGTGTGTCGATTGCGTCGAAAACACCATCGATTCCTTGCAGCGCGGACGGTCAGCGCCAATGGCGTGATAATCGCCGTAAAAGTCATGAAACGCCGCATGCGGCAGCCAGGCCTCGTCGAAGTGCAGGGTATCGATCCTGCCGTCGAGCATTTCCTTGATTTCCTCGACGTTGTAGAGGATGCCGTCATAGGTGCTCTGGGTGATCGTCAGCACGCGCGGCTTGGCCTTCACGTCTCGCGCAAAGGGATGCGCGGCAATTTTTTTCTGGATGTTCTCCCAGAGGAACTCTTCTTTCGAGATCGGACCGATGATGCCAAAGTGGTTGCGCGTCGGCATCAGGAAGACCGGAATCGCGCCGGTCATGATGATCGAGTGCAACACCGACTTGTGGCAGTTGCGATCAACGACCACGACATCACCGGGCGCCACGGTCGAGTTCCAGACAATCTTGTTCGACGTCGAGGTGCCATTGGTCACGAAGAACAGGTGATCGGCGTTGAAGATGCGCGCCGCATTGCGCTCCGAAGCCGCCACCGGCCCGGTATGGTCGAGCAGTTGCCCCAGTTCCTCAACGGCGTTGCACACATCGGCGCGCAGCATGTTCTCGCCAAAAAACTGGTGGAACATCTGCCCGACCGGCGATTTCAGGAAAGCAACGCCGCCCGAATGCCCCGGACAATGCCAGGAATACGAGCCATCCGAGGCGTAATGCGTCAACGCCCGGAAAAACGGCGGCGGCACGCTCTTCAGATAGGTCTTGGCTTCGCGCACCACGTAGCGGCCGATGAACTCCGGCGTATCCTCGAACATGTGGATGAAGCCGTGCAGCTCGCGCAGCACATCGTTGGGAATGTGGCGCGAAGTGCGCGTCTCGCCGTGCAGGAAGATCGGGATGTTCTCGTTGCGACAGCGGATCTCCATGACGAAGGCACGCAAGTCGGCGATTGTTTTCTCGGCCTGACCGGAACTGAATTCCTCGTCGTCGATGGAGAGGATGAAGGCCGAAGCACGGCTCTGCTGCTGAGCAAACGAACTCAGGTCGCCGTAGCTGGTGACCCCCAGGACTTCGAAGCCCTCGACTTCGATAGCCTCGGCCAGCGCCCGGATGCCCAGACCCGAGGCATTCTCCGAACGAAAATCCTCGTCGATGATGATGACCGGAAATTTGAAGCGCATGATTTAAGTCCGTTAGGAGTTAAGAGTTAGGAGTTAGGAGTGGGTCATGAGGTTCTGCTCCTCACTCTTCACTCCTGACCCCTCACTAGATTTTAGGCAAAGTCACGCCAACCTGCCCCTGATACTTGCCACCGCGATCCTTGTATGAGGTTTCACACATTTCGTCGGATTCGAAGAAGAGCACCTGGGCAACACCTTCATTGGCGTAGATCTTGGCGGGTAGCGGCGTCGTATTGGAAAACTCCAGCGTCACATAGCCCTCCCACTCCGGCTCGAAAGGCGTGACATTGACGATGATGCCGCAACGCGCATAGGTGCTTTTGCCGAGGCACACGGTCAGCACGCTGCGCGGAATGCGGAAATATTCCACCGTGCGTGCCAGGGCAAACGAGTTGGGCGGAATGATGCAGAAGTCATTGTTCACTTCAACGAAGGAACTCGGATCGAAATTCTTCGGATCGACAATCGTCGAGTTGAGGTTGGTAAACAGCTTGAATTCGTTCGAACAGCGGATATCGTAGCCATAGCTCGATGTGCCATAGGAGACGATTTTCCGACCGTCGATCTCACGCACCTGATTCGGCTCGAACGGCTCGATCATGCCGTGCTGCTCCGCCATGCGGCGGATCCATTGATCGGATTTGATGGACATCGCAAAAACCCCGGTAACCGTGAACAAAGGCGGCTATTTTACGGTTTTACGCGCTCGCGTGCGGACTTAAAGCCAGGCACTTGCGCGCACTCGGCAAAGACGACGAAGCCGGGCGCTCCGCTCAGGCTTCAAACAGCCTGCAAGCCAATAACAACGGAGTTTTCCAAGAATGCCTCCATGCAAACCAGAAATGACGGCGCTCCCGGAGCACAGACTCCGGAAAACATTGCCACATCAGGCCTTCCGGACTACATCGAAAAACCCACCGTTCAGGCGCTCAGGTGTTCTGCACCACGATATTGGGAAACTTGGCGCTCATGTCCTTGGCACGCTCGGCCACTTTCACCGCCACCCGCCGGGCAATCTCGCGGTAAATCTCGGCCGCACGCGAATCGGGCGCCCCGACCACGGTCGGCTTGCCGGCATCGGTCATCTCGCGGATAGCCAGTTCGAGCGGCAACGCCCCGAGCAGCTCGGCGCCGTAATCGCGACACATCCGCTCCGCGCCACCGTGGCCGAAGATATGCTCTTCGTGGCCACACTGCGAACAAATATGAATGCTCATGTTCTCGACCAGGCCGAGAATGGGAATCCCCACCTTGTCGAACATCTTCAGCCCCTTGCGCGCATCAATCAGAGCAATGTCCTGTGGCGTAGTGACGATCACCGCCCCGGTCACCGGCACTTTCTGCGCCAGGGTCAGCTGCGTGTCGCCGGTGCCCGGCGGCATATCGACGATCAGATAATCGAGATCCTGCCAGCGCGTCTGGTTAAGCAGCTGTTCAAGCGCCTGGGTGACCATCGGCCCGCGCCAGACCATCGGCGAATCGACGTCGATCATGAAACCGATGGACATCGTCTGCACGCCATGCGCCCGCAAGGGCAGCATCGTCTTGCCATCCTCGCTCTGCGGCTGCTGCCCGGCCAGTCCGAGCATCTGCGGTATCGACGGCCCGTAGATATCGGCGTCCAGCAAGCCCACGCTGGCGCCTTCCTGCGCCAGCGCCAGCGCCAGGTTGACTGCCGTCGTGCTTTTCCCCACGCCGCCCTTGCCGGAAGCCACGGCGATGATGTTCTTTACTTGCGGCAGGGGCTTGAGCGCCGGTTGCACGGCATGCGCCACCACCTTGCTCGTCACCTGCGCCTCGACGCGCACCACACCGGGCAGAGCACCGACGGCAGCGACCACGGCGGCGCGAAGGATCTCGATCTGCGTTTTTGCCGGATAGCCCAATTCGATATCGAGCGACACCGTATCGCCCTCGATGCGGACGTTCTTCGCCGCGCGCGAGGTAACGAAATCCTGTTGCGTGTTCGGATCAATGCAATTTTTCAATGCCGCCAGCACGGCATCGATGGTTACAGCCATTTTG
>CAYTWY010000133.1:3620-4120 GCA_964440925.1 uncultured Propionivibrio sp.
CCGAGTAATTTTGTCTAGTTTACCCGAAAACGCCAGAGTCTACACATTTCGCCAAGGAAAGCCATACAAAGCAACACCGACCACAGAGGCACAGAGACACTGAGAAACCCAAACAAAAGTAAAACTGCAAAGAGCGTGTTGAAGCAAAACACGGTGCTCCGATCATACTTTTCTTTGAGTAATCTCTGTGCCTCTGCGTCTCTGTGGTGGATTTTGAGTCAATGCGGTCATTCTGACTTTGCTAGAATGTCGGCTTTGCCGCAAGCATCCTCCCCGACATCTTTTCGTAATACCATCGAAATTTCCGATCGCAGCCCATGCCCCGCAAAATCCTCGTCACCTCCGCCCTGCCCTACGCCAATGGTGCCATCCACCTCGGCCATCTCGTCGAATACATCCAGACCGACATCTGGGTGCGTTTTCAGAAGATGCAGCCGCAGGACAAGGTCGCCGAATGCTGGTACTGCTGCGCCGACGACACGCACGGCACGCCGATCATG
>CAYTWY010000134.1:0-1524 GCA_964440925.1 uncultured Propionivibrio sp.
GATGAGCAAAGGATCGAAAAACGGGAGAGACGCCATGTTCGCCAAGCTTTTCGCTGCCGCCGCGCTGAGCGCGCTGACATCGGCACACGCCACCAGCTGGCAGGTCGTCGCCACGGAGCAAGGCAAACGCATCGAAATCGATCGCGACAGCATCGTCCTCACCCCTACCGGCGAAGCCATGGCAACCGGCCGGATCGTCCTCGACAAGGCGATCGTCGACCCGCGCACCTCGGCGGCCTATCGCCGCATCGAGGTACAAAGCCGCTTCGACTGCAAGGAACGTACGGCCGCCACCTTGAAGCGCAGCTATTACAAGGAAGACGGCGAACTCCTGCGCCAGGAAGAAAGCCGCATGCCTTACGATATGCCGGTACGTTCCGGAACCCCGGACGACAAACTGCTGCGCGAAGTCTGCCGCCCGAAAACCGCCGGCGAAAATCCGTCCGCCCGGCAGACACTGGACAAGGTCAACGAGGCGGCAAGCGAGCTGCGCCAGCTGAACGAAACGCTGATCGACAAGGAGGCGAAGAAGGATGCACAGCGCCTGAGCGCACGCGCGACCGCAACACTCCCCGGAAGAAGCGGCGCACCCAGCGCGTCACGCAAAACCTCGTCACCCCCCGGCAGCACCGCTTGGTCTTACGCCGGCGCCGGCGCGCCGGCGAACTGGGCGCGGCTGAAGCCCGAATACGCGTTGTGCGCGGCAGGGCAGCGCCAGTCACCGATCGATGTGCGCAACGGCATCGCCGTCGATCTGGAACCCCTCCGTTTTGCCTATCCGCCAGTATCGTTCCGCGTGCAAAACGGCGCCGCGACCGTACACCTGTTCACCTACGGCGGCAGCCTCAGCCTGCTGGGCAAAAACTACGCCCTGACCGATATCGAATTCCGCCGCCCGGCGGAAACGACCATTGCCGGAAAGACCCATCCCATGGAAGCACAACTGTTGCATCGTGCCGAGGATGGCCAGCAGGTGATGGTCAGTGTCCTGCTGCAAGAAGGGAAAGAAAACCCGCTGATTCAGATGGCCCTGAACAACCTGCCGCTGGAGAAGGGGGCAGAGATTCTGCCGCCCGGGCAAGCGCTGGATCTTGAACGCCTGCTGCCGGAAAAGCGCGATTACTACACGTTCATGGGCTCGCTCACCACTCCGCCCTGCGCGGAAAACGTGTTATGGGTGGTTCTCAAGCAGACACAGCAGGTCTCCGCCACGCAACTGGAAATTTTCCACCGCCTCTATGCCCCCAATGCCCGCCCGACACAGCCATCCTTCGGCCGCCTTGTCAAGGAATCGCGTTAAAGCGTCCTTTAAAAGGACTCGGCATCCAGGAACCGGGAACGGACAAAGACCAGGGGGGCGGCAACGGCGACTATCTTGCGCCGCGAACTCAAGCCACTGCGCAGTTCGACCGCCGATTTGGGCAAGCCGAGGCAGGTGGCGACAAAATCGATCAGCGCGGCATTGGCCTTGCCATCGACGGGAGGGGCGGCAAGGCCAATGCCGCGCTGATCGATTTTGTCGCC
>CAYTWY010000134.1:1534-4111 GCA_964440925.1 uncultured Propionivibrio sp.
GGGGCGGCAAGGCGGATTTTCAGCGCATCACCATGCAGTCCGGCGATTTCGGTTTTTTTCGCGCCCGGCTGGATGTGCAGGGTCAGTACGCTGGCGCCACCGTTTTCCCGCAACCAATCCACGGCGCTCAGAGAAAAATCAGCACGAGTTGCGCCAGCAGGATGGCAAAAAGCGGCGACAGATCAATATCCGCCACGGGAGGAATCATCTGCCGCAAGGGCTTGAGAACCGGTTGTGTCAGCTGGGCGACCGGCCGGCCAAGCGGCGAATGGGGATTGACCCAGGAAAGGAGAGCCTGCAACACCAGCGCGGCGATCAACATGTAGATGCTAAGGCGCAGCGAACCGAGAACCCCCTGCCAGAGGAGCATGCCGACCATACCGAGGACTTTTCCCGCCGTCATCAGCTCGAAGCCACCGCGCAGGCCGAACACCGCGAGCGGTACCAGCACCTGCAGCAACAGAGCCGGCAGCAAACTGGCCATGTCGACGCCAAAAAATGGCGGGACGGCACGGCGCAGCGGCATGACAAGCCAGTTGCTGGCCTGGACGACGAAAGTACCGAGCGGATTGGCGAAAGAAACGCGCATGAGCTGCATGAAAAAGCGCAGCAGCAATACGATGGTCAGCAGATCGGCCAGACTATCGAGCAGGAACAGGAAGGCCCGCGTCAGCATCGGTCAGTCCTTGCCAAGCAGTTCGCCGAGCTCGCCGCCGCGCGCATAGGCCGCATGCGCTCCGGCAACGATGCCTTCCTTGACGCCGCGTTCGGCCATGGTGAGCAGTGCCGCCTGCGTCGTACCGCCTTTGGAGGTCACGCGCTCGCGCAAAACCGTCGCCGAGTCTTCCGACTGCGCGGCCAGCCTGGCGGCACCGAGAACGGTCTCGATCGCCAGCAGACGCGCCTGCCTGGCGCCAAAACCGAGTTCGCCGGCGGCCTGCTGCAAGGCCTCGATGAACAGGAAAACATACGCCGGACCGCTGCCGGAAATCGCCGTCACGGCATCGATCTGCGTTTCGTCGTCAACCCACAGGATACTGCCCACAGCCTGCAGAATGCGCTCGGTGCCGAGGCGCTCGGCCTCGCTCACCGAAGGCAGGGCAAACAGGCCGGTAACGCCGCAACCGATCAGCGCCGGCGTATTGGGCATGGCGCGCACCAGCTTGCCGTGTCCGCCCAGCCAGCGCGACAGGTCGACCAGGCGCAAGCCGGCGGCGATACTGAGCACCAGTTGCCGGCGAATGAAAGGCTGCACGCTGGCGCAGGCTTCGCGCATCTGTTGCGGCTTGACGGCGAGCAGCAGGACATCGCAATCCATCGCCTCGGCATTCGCTTCGGCATGACAACGGATGCCGAACGTCTTCTCCAGACGCACCCGCGCTTCGGTGCCGATTTCAATGACGCTGATTTCACCCGGCGGGAAGCCTGTGTTCAGCAATCCGCCGATCAAGGCACGCGCCATGTTGCCCCCGCCAAGGAATGTTACTTTCATAGACTTTTTCTTTCACCAAAAATTGCGCTGCCCACACGCACCAGGGTCGAACCCTCGGCAATGGCCGCTTCGAGATCGTGCGACATGCCCATCGACAAGGTATCGAGGGGCAACCCTTCCTGCTTCAGGCGCTCGAAAAGCCGGCGCAGAATGGCAAAGGCCCGGCGCTGCAGCGAAGAATCGGCCACTGGCTCGGGAATGGCCATCAGCCCGCGCAGGCAGAGCCCCGGCAGCCCGGCAATCTGCCGCGCCAGAAACACCGCTTCGGACACGCCGACACCACTCTTTGTCGCCTCGCCACTGACATTGACCTGCAGGCAAACCTGCAGCGGCGGCAAACCAGCCGGGCGCTGCGCCGCGAGCCGCTCGGCGATTTTCAGGCGGTCAACCGAATGCACCCAGTCGAAAGCTTCCGCCACCGACCGCGTCTTGTTGCTCTGCAGCGGGCCGATGAAATGCCACTGCAGCCCCAGGGCCCGCAGTCCCTCAACCTTGGCCACACCCTCCTGCACATAATTCTCACCAAAAGCGGTTTGCCCTGCGGCGGCGGCCTCGCGCACGAAAGCCGCCGGCCAGGTCTTGCTGACGGCCAGCAGCGCAATGTCCGTTGCATTACGCCCGTACTTTCGTGCGGCGGCGTCGATGCGCTCGCGAACGGCTTGCAGGTTGGCGGAGATTGTAGTCATAATCAGACGTTGCCCGGATGATCCGCAGTATATCACCGCGCCCCGACCACCGCTGAGGATGAACCCTGATGGATATCACCGAACTGCTGGCCTTTAGCGTCAAAAACAAGGCTTCCGACCTGCACCTCTCCTCCGGCCTGCCGCCGATGATCCGCGTGCACGGCGACGTGCGCCGCATCAATCTGCCGGCCATGGAGCACAAGGACGTGCACTCGATGGTCTACGACATCATGAACGATGGTCAGCGCAAGCACTACGAAGAAAACCTGGAGTGTGACTTTTCGTTTGAAATCCCCAATCTGGCGCGTTTCCGGGTCAATGCCTTTGTCCAGAACCGTGGCGCCGCTGCCGTCTTCCGCACCATTCCCTCCAAGGTGCTGACGCTGGAAGAGCTCAACT
>CAYTWY010000135.1:0-3925 GCA_964440925.1 uncultured Propionivibrio sp.
CGCAGCGCAAAGCCTCGCTCGACAACTGGCTGCGCGACCTGACCGAGCTCAAGGTCGGCGACCCGGTGGTGCATGAACAGCACGGGATTGCCCGCTACCAGGGCCTGGTCCATCTTGACCTCGGCGAAGGCGACATGGAATTCCTTGAACTCCACTACGCCAACGACACCAAACTCTACGTCCCGGTAGCGCAACTGCATCTCATCGCGCGCTATTCCGGGTCCGACCCGGATACGGCACCGCTGCACACGCTCGGCACCCAGCAATGGGAGAAGGCCAAGCGTCGTGCCGCCCTGCAAGCGCGCGACACGGCCGCCGAACTGCTGGCGCTGTACGCCCAGCGCGCCGCACGCCAGGGCCATGCCTTCGAATTCACCACACACGACTACGATGCGTTTGCCGATGGTTTCGGCTTCGAAGAAACCCCGGATCAGGCGGCGGCGATCAACGCCGTAATCGACGACATGAAATCGGGCCGACCGATGGATCGCCTGGTCTGCGGCGACGTCGGCTTCGGCAAGACCGAGGTCGCCCTGCGCGCGGCCTTCTGCGCAGTCGCCGGCGGTCGACAGGTTGCCGTGCTATGCCCGACCACCCTGCTTTGCGAACAGCATTTCCAGACTTTCAGTGACCGCTTTGCCGACTGGCCGGTAAAGATCGTCGAGCTATCACGCTTCCGCTCCGCCAAGGAAACCACGCAAGCCCTCAAGGAACTCGCCGAAGGCAAGGTCGACATCGTCATCGGCACACACAAACTGCTGCAAAAGGATGTCACGTTCACCCGTCTTGGCCTGGTCGTCATTGATGAAGAACACCGCTTCGGCGTACGCCAGAAGGAAGCCCTCAAAGCCCTGCGCGCCGAGGTCGACGTCCTCACGCTGACCGCTACGCCGATTCCACGCACGCTCGGCATGTCGCTCGAAGGCCTGCGCGACTTTTCGGTCATCGCCACCGCGCCGCAAAAACGCCTGGCGATCAAGACCTTTGTGTCGCGCTTTTCCGACGGCATCATCCGTGAAGCGCTGTTGCGCGAATTCAAGCGCGGCGGACAGGTGTACTTCCTGCACAACGAAGTCGACACCATCGAGAACATGCGCGACAAGCTGACCAAGCTCTTGCCCGAAGCACGCATTGTCGTCGGCCACGGGCAAATGAATGAGCGTGAACTGGAACGCGTGATGCGCGATTTCACCCAGCAACGCGCCAACCTGCTGTTGTGCACGACGATCATTGAAACCGGCATCGACAACCCGCATGCCAATACCATCATCATCAACCGTGCCGACAAGTTCGGTCTGGCGCAGCTGCACCAGTTGCGCGGCCGCGTCGGCCGTTCGCACCACCAGGCCTATGCCTACCTGCTGACACAGAACGACTTCAGCGAAAAATCCGGGCTGACCAAACAGGCACGTCAGCGTCTGGAAGCGATCCAGATGATGGACGAACTCGGTGCCGGCTTCTACCTCGCCATGCACGATCTGGAAATACGCGGAGCCGGTGAAGTGCTCGGTGAGAACCAGTCGGGCGAGATGCAGGAAGTCGGCTTCAACCTGTTCACCGAAATGCTCAACCGCGCCGTCGCCGCGCTCAAGCAGGGCAAGGAACCGGATCTCATGCAGCCGCTCGGCATCGCCACCGAGATCAATCTGCACAGCCCGGCGCTACTGCCCAATGACTACGCACCGGATGTGCATGAGCGGCTGACGCTGTACAAGCGTCTGGCCAATTGCAATGCGCTGGACGATCTTTCTGAGATGCAGGAAGAACTCGTCGACCGCTTTGGCGAACTGCCGCCGCAAGCCCAGTCGCTGCTCGAAAGCCACCGCCTGCGCCTGCTCTGCAAACCGCTTGGCATCATCAAGCTCGACGCCACGAGCGCAACGATCATCGTGCAGTTCGAACCCAACCCACCCATCGAGCCGATCCGCATCATCAACCTGATCCAGAAAGACAGGAACTACAAGCTGGCCGGACAGGATAAACTATCGCTTAAACGGCACTGCCCGACGCTCGCCGAACGTGTAGCGGCGGTAAAGGACCTTTTGAAACAGTTAGGAGGAAAGCAGTGAGGAGTTATGAGTAAGGAGTGATGAGGAACACCGACTACTCCTCACTCATAACGCCTCACTCCTCACGCCTTACCCCTTACCCTTCACCGAACTTGAGAAAACCAATGAACCACCCGGACAAAACCAATCTGACGACGCCCGATATCGAGAACGTCAATGTGCTCGACTTCGACGCCATGCCCTCGCCCGAAGAGATCCACGCGCGGGTGCCGCTCTCGGAGCACGTACGGAGCACGGTCATGCACGGTCGCGAAGCCCTGCGCAACATTCTTGACCGCAAGGATCACCGCCTGTTCGTCGTCGTCGGCCCCTGTTCGATCCACGATCCGGTGGCCGGTCTCGACTACGCCCGTCGCCTGAAAGCGCTGGCCGATGAGGTAAGCGATACCCTGGTCCTGGTCATGCGCGTGTATTTCGAAAAACCGCGCACGACCACCGGCTGGAAAGGCTACATCAACGACCCGGACATGGATGACTCCTTCCGCGTCAATGAAGGCATGGAAAAGGCTCGTACCTTCCTGCGCGACGTCGCCGACATCGGTCTGCCGGCCGGAACCGAAGCGCTCGACCCGATCTCGCCGCAATACCTCGGCGACCTGATCGCGTGGACAGCCATCGGCGCACGCACCACCGAATCGCAGACCCACCGCGAAATTTCTTCCGGCCTGTCCACCCCGGTCGGCTTCAAGAACGGCACCAATGGGGATGTCGGCATCGCCATCAACGCTATCGTCTCGGCCTCGCGCCCGCACAGCTTCCTCGGCATCAACAGCCAGGGACACACCGCCATCGTACGCACCAGCGGCAATCCCTATGGTCACGTTGTCCTGCGCGGCGGCGACGGCCGTCCCAATTACGACACGGTGTCCATCGCCATGGCCGAGGACGCGCTGAAGAAGGCCAAGCTGCCGCCCAACATCGTGGTCGATTGCTCGCACGCCAACAGCTTCAAGAAGCCCGAACTGCAACCGCTGGTGATGGCCGATCTGGTCAACCAGGTCCGCCTCGGCAACCGTTCGCTGGTCGGCGTCATGATCGAATCAAATCTATCCTCCGGTAACCAGCCGATTCCCGAAGACCTCACACAACTCAAATACGGCTGCTCGATCACCGACGCCTGCGTTGACTGGGAAACCACCGAAAAAATGCTGCGCGACGCCGCCAACCTGCTGCGCGATGTGCTCCCGCAACGAAACCGATAGCTTCAGAAGAAAAACATTAACCACAACGGACACAACGAGAAACGAAATACTTCAGCGCTCTTTCTGAATGGCATAGGGAGAGTGCGCTGAACGCAATTCTTTCAATGAATTTCGTC
The DNA here is from genome assembly GCA_964440925.1 of uncultured Propionivibrio sp. Taxonomy (GTDB): domain Bacteria; phylum Pseudomonadota; class Gammaproteobacteria; order Burkholderiales; family Rhodocyclaceae; genus Propionivibrio. Next base: position 3,388 of record CAYTWY010000135.1, read on the forward strand.
GTGCTCGTTGTGTTCGTTGTGGTTCAACTGCTTTTTCAAGACTTCAAAAGGAGAACCAATTGACTTCCCCCCGCCCCCTGATCCGCCCGTTTACCGCGCTGCGTCCGCGTACCGAACATGCTACGGCAGTCGCCGCACCGCCTTATGACGTCCTGTCCAGTGAAGAAGCGCGGGTGCGCGCTGCGGGCAAGCCCTGCTCCTTCCTGCACATTTCCAAGGCCGAGATCGATCTGCCGCCGGAAGTCGATCACTACGCTCCCGAGGTCTATGCCAAGTCGGCTGCCAATTTGAAAAATTTGATCGACGACGGCATCCTGATGCGTGACGCCAAGCCCTGCTACTACGCCTACCGCCTGATCATGGGAACGCACACGCAGACCGGTCTGATCGCCGCTGCATCGGTCGCCGACTACGACAGCAACCGCATCCGCAAGCATGAGTTCACCCGCCCGGACAAGGAAGACGACCGCGTGCGCCAGGTCGAAGCGCTCAACGCCCAGACCGGCCCGGTGCTGCTCGCCCATCCGGACAGCGACGA
>CAYTWY010000136.1:0-2663 GCA_964440925.1 uncultured Propionivibrio sp.
GAAGAACAAGCTGGTTGATCAAAGCAAGAACTGATTGGTGCTGTAACCCGTGAGACAGGAGGTAAGGCGCGTTCTTGCCTCTTGTCTCGTTTTTTGCCGTAGCAATTACTCGTGACGGGCTTTCGATGAATTATCCGCATCCGATTATTGCCAGGGAGGGCTGGCCGTTCATTGCCATCTCCCTGCTTGTTGCTCTGCTGGCTTCCGGTCTTGGGTTCTGGTCGTTGCCGTTCTGGGTGATTTTCTTCTTCTGTCTGCAGTTCTTCCGCGATCCTGGTCGTGTCGTGGCGGGCGGGGAAAAGAGCGTGCGTGCTCCGGCCGACGGACGCGTGGTGGTTGTCGAAGAGGCTGATGATCCCTATCTCGGGCGGCGGGCGCTGAAAGTCAGCGTGTTCATGAATGTCTTCAACGTGCATTCGAATCGTGCGCCCATTGATTGCGCCGTAGTGCGCAAATGGTACAACCCCGGCCGCTTCTTCAACGCCTCTCTGGACAAGGCATCCCTCGAAAACGAACGTTGCGCGCTGCATCTGCGTACGGGCGATGGCCGCGATATCACCTGCGTGCAGATCGCCGGTCTGGTAGCGCGTCGCATCCTGAATTATGTCGATGCCGGTGCCGTACTTTCGGCTGGCCAGCGTTACGGATTCATCCGTTTCGGTTCGCGCGTCGATCTCTACCTGCCCCTCGATACGCGGGTGAAAGTGGTGATTGGCGAGAAAGTGTCCGCCGCGAGCAGCGTCCTGGCCGAATTATCCTAGTTGGGCGAGGCGCCTGCAATCCCATTCCGTTTCAGGCATCCTGTTCCCCGCGCCAGGAAGGCGCGGGAGCCCCGCTTGCCTTACGTGGCGGGTTGGTGGGCATTAACTATCCGGAGATAGGGACGTCATGGTTTATCGCTATCCTTGCCTGCGCGATTTCTTGCGGCGCATTTTCCACCGTTTCGTTGAAGAGAATCTCGAGCAGGTCAGTGCCAGCCTGGCTTTTACCACCCTGTTTTCCCTCGTGCCCCTTGTTGCCGTAGTGCTCGGCATCATGTCGGTTTTCCCCATCTTCATGCGCGTGGCCGACCAGTTTGATCGTCTGATCATGCGCAGTCTGCTGCCGGAGCGCAATGCCGGGATGATTGTCGACTATGTGCTCGAATTTTCCCAGAAAGCGACGAATGTCACCCTGGCCGGCCTGTTGGTGCTGGTCGTTTCCGTCTTCTTTCTGCTGTTTAGCATCGAGCGCGCCTTCAATCACGTCTGGCAGGTGAAGAACGGGCGTCCGTGGTGGCGACGGTTGGGGCTCTATGCGGCAATGCTGGCGCTGTGGCCGTTTATCGTCAGCTGCGTGATCCTGGCCATTTATCGCACGGTGAGTACCTCTCTGGGTTTGATCGGACACCCGCTCTGGCTGTACAGCCTGGCTTCGGAAGTGGCTGCCATTTCCGTCGCCACGTTTTTCTTTGCCGGGCTTTACCTTGTGGTGCCCAATGCCCGGGTCGAATCGATCGACGCCCTGTGGGCCGGGTTTTTTGCCGCCCTCGGTTTCTTGCTCATGCAGAAGGGCTTCGAGCTGTATCTGGCGAATTTCCCGTCGATCACTCTGGTTTATGGCACTTTTGCCACCGTGCCGATTTTCCTGATGTGGGTCTATCTTTCCTGGGCGGTGGTGTTGTTGGGCGCACTCGTTGCCGCGACGCTTCCGGAATTCCGGTGTGGCAAGGATGGTGGCCGGGGGCGATGTGACGCCGGCGGCGCTCAGACCGCGGTTGGCAGCGATTCGATGGAAAAAACCTCGATTTGACTGTTTTGCTCCTCAAGGCGCGTAGCGCAGACCTCGCGGACTTCGAAATTCCCCTTTTCCAGCAGAAGAACCAGCTTTTGTTCCTGCCGGCCGATCGCTTCGCTCGGCGCGACGAGCATTTCCAGTGGATGTAACGGCGGAGTCTCGGGCAGGATGAGCACCGGGCGAGGTTTTCTTTCCGGTTGCCCCTTTTTCGCCGGCATGGCCAGCAAGGCCGAAACGGCGCGTCTGGCCATGATCTGCAGGCCCAGTTCGATATGCTCCTGATTTTCCGAGAGTGCCCAGCGGACAATGCCGATCTGCCAGAGCTCGGCGTTTTCCGGCCGAATGGCGGCGATGTCGCCGACGCACAGGTTCCCGGTCTTGCCGGCGACGTGCATCAGCGCATATCCGTCGGGGCTTTCGTTGGTGATCATCCAGCTCGATGCGTCGACCGAAGCCTTTTCCTCATTGCGAAAGAGCTGCCACAGATTTTCCAGCCCGCAACAGATGGCGGCGCGCGCGTTCTGCCGGCGGCGCGGGAAACGGCGTTTTCCCGGTTCTCCCCAGTAAGCGATGAGGCGGCGCATGACGCCGCGGCCGGCGTGCGTGGTGGCGAAATCCGGCAAGCCGATCTGCGAAGGGAGGATCCCCGCTTCGAGCGAGGACAGCTGGTTTTTCAGCAAGGAGACGATCCGGTCGCAGGAAAAAAAGACCGCCGGGGTCTCGGGCGGCGCTTTCTTGCGGGCGCAGGCCGTGGCTGGCGCATCGCGCAGCGGATCGATCCAGAAGGCGGCGGGTGATTCGGGGTGAGCCTTGTCGCCCGGGTCGATCTGGTCGGAAAACTGGTCAAGATAGTCGGCGACAAAATGGATTTCGCGCGAGGTGAACGA
>CAYTWY010000136.1:2763-3872 GCA_964440925.1 uncultured Propionivibrio sp.
GGGGCTTTCGCCAAGGATTCGGGTTTGTCATGACAGTATAGCGTCTCCCGGCCTGTCGGCGCGTTGCCGCGCGCCGTTCCTGCGTGCGCAGGCCGGGCAGCGGGCGGGTGGCGGAGGATGGATTTCCTGCCGCTGCCGGCGTTGCTGCCAGAAACGCCCGCCGATGCCGGCGGGGGGAGACTTAAATCTTGTTTTTCTTCGCTTTCTTGTTATAATCTTGACCCTTTTCTGAATCTGGAATAAATCCTATGGTCGTTATTCGTCTTGCTCGCGGTGGTGCCAAGAAGCGCCCCTTTTACAACATGGTGGTGGCTGACTCGCGTACCCGCCGTGACGGTCGTTTCATCGAGCGGATCGGTTTCTACAATCCGATCGCTTCCGAGAAGGAAGAAGGTCTGCGCATCGCCGTTGATCGCCTGAGCTACTGGCAGCAACAAGGTGCCCAGCTGTCGCCGACCGTTGCCCGCCTGGTCAAGCAATCCGCCGTTGCCAAGGCCGCAGCCTGATCGGCTGTGAACACGCCTTGCCTGAATCGGCTGGCTCGGAACACCCTGTCGATATTGTTGTTCTCGGCAAGGTTGTAGCGCCTTACGGTTTGCGGGGTGCCGTCAAAGTGCATCCCTTTGCCGATGATCCGCTGGCCTGGGCCGGTTTGGCCTACTGGTGGGTTGGACAGGAAGGTCGTGATCCGGTGTCGTGGCAGCGCACCAAAGTGTTGCGCTGCAAAGCGCAAAACGATGTGCTGGTTGCCGAACTGGACTGCTTCCCGGATCGTAATGCGTCGGAAGCAGCCAAGGGCATGCTGGTTGGTGTGCCGCATGCAGACCTGCCGGCAACCGCCAAGGATGAGTATTACTGGGCCGATCTGATCGGCCTTGAGGTGTGCAATACCCACGATCGGTCTCTGGGGCATGTGCTCGGATTGATCGAAACCTCGGCCAACGATGTGTTGCGGGTCGGGAACGGGGAAGATAAAGAACGTTTGTTGCCGTTCGTGGCAGCGGTTGTGCTGGATGTTGATTTATCGGCACGGCGCATCCGGGTCGAATGGGAAGCGGACTGGTGAAACCGGTTGTTTCGGCTGATGGGGAAAACCGCTCGGGCACGGG
>CAYTWY010000137.1:0-3791 GCA_964440925.1 uncultured Propionivibrio sp.
ATCAACTGCCGCGCGACGCGGCCATCTTGTGTGAGAACCAGCAGGCCGGTTGAGTCAATATCCAGCCGCCCGGCCGGCGCCAGGCCCTTGAGGTGCGTCGGATGGAAGACCGGCGTTCCGGGCAGCAGGAACTGGGTTTCCGGCAGTACCAGTTTGACCGCCGGCGTGAAGCCGGGCTCGGGCTGACCCGACACATAACCGACCGGCTTGTGCAGCAGGATGGTCATTTGCTGCAATTGGGCGGCGTGCGCCCCCTTGTCGAGTTTGATGCTGACCGAGGGATCGGCACGCGTTCCCAGCTCGGTCACCCGCTCGCCATCGACAAACACCCAGCCGCGCTCAATATAGGTATCGGCTTCGCGCCGCGAACACAGGCCGCGCTCGGCCATCAGTTTGGAGATGCGCACACCGCTCTGCGGAACGGCAGGGTCGCTACGCACCGCGCGTGGGGCGAGGCTCGCGCCGGGGTTCCGCGGAACGACCGGCGCCCGCGACGGCGTACCGCGCGGCTTTTCCTGCGCCACACCGCGCCGGGGCGGGGGAGGTGGCGGGAGACTATCGACGGCGACGGTCGGTTTGCGCCGGGCATTCGGCGCGCCACCGCGCAACGGTTTGCGCCGGGCGTCGCCGGGAGCCTCCGGGGAACTTGCCTTGCCGGGCAGACCGAGTGTTTTGCGTGGCGTATCAGCCATCGACCAGAATATCGAGCAGTTCAACCTCGAAGACCAGTGTGGCATTGGGCGGAATGACGCCGCCTGCGCCACGCGCACCGTAGCCCAGCTGTGGCGGGATGGTGAGCTTGCGAACACCGCCGACCTTCATGCCCTGTACGCCTTCATCCCATCCGGCAATCACGTTGCGCTGCCCGAGCGGAAACTCGAAAGGCTCGTCGCGATCCTTGCTCGAGTCGAATTTGTTGCCATTGGTCAGCCAGCCGGTGTAATGGACGCTGACAAACTGGCCGGCAGTCGCCGTCTCGCCAGTGCCGATTTTGATTTCTTCAATTTGCAGACCGGATTCGGTCGTCACGCGGGACATGCAGGCTCCTTGCTGATCAGGGAAACCGGAAGTGTAGACCAGCCTCGCCGCCACGGCCAGCCCGGAGGCGCCTTTTCTGCGCAAGCGCCGCACGCCGCCAACGCCGGACGCCTGTTTCGTCTACACTGCGTGCATTGACAGGACAAGCCGACGGAGAAATTCATGGATATCCGCGCCATAATCGCTCCCGCGATCAGCGACAAGGTCGCGCTGGAGGAATTCAACGAATCGCTGAACGATCTGGCGCCGAACATCGAACGCGACATCACCCGCCTCAAGAACAACCCGACCGAGCGCGAGATCATCGCCAGCCTGTTCCGTGCCTTCCACAACATCAAGGGCGACGCCACACTATGCAAGATCGAGCTGGCGGTGGCCATCGCCCATCCGATCGAAACGCTGCTGGCGCGCCTGCGCAACGGTGAAATCGTATTCAGCGAAATTCTCGGTGAAGCCATTCTGCTCGCCGTCGACCGGCTGGAGCTGGCCACCGAGAGCCTGCTTTCCGGGCGCTCGCTCGAACCCCTGCGCCTGCTGGCGCTCGTGCAGGGGCTGGAGACGCTGGCGCAAACGCAAAGCACCCAGCTCGACGAGGGCGCCTGCGCGCTGACCGAAGCGGTCAGCGGTTTCCGCCCGCGCGGCGGAGCGGGGCTGGCCATCGGCGGCGAAGCGCCGGCAGCAGCCAGATCGCCAACCCGATCATCCGATGACCTGCGCTTTTTCCGTTCGCTGGCCGAACAGCTCGAAGCACGCTCGCCGCTGTTCAAGGGGCGCACCACGCGCCTCCTGCGCCTGGCGCTGGAAACCAATCAGCTGCGCGAAAAGATCGTCGATGCGGCGCAACTTGAAGCCGCCGTCTATATGCACGATATCGGCATGATGTTTTTGCCCGAATCGCTATGGCTGAAGCTCGGTCGCCTGAGCGACGAGGAAAAACGCCTGCTGCGCACGCACCCGGCCTATGCGGCCGGTCTGCTCGCGCGCATGGAGGGCTGGCAGGAGGCGGCACAAATGGTCGCCGAGCACCATGAAATGCCCGACGGACAAGGCTATCCCGGCGGCAGAAAGGCGCAGGAAATCTGCCCCGGCGCGAAAATCCTGGCCATTATCGACGCCTTCGAATCGATCATGCTCAAGCACATCCATCGCGGCAAGAACCGCTCGGTGTTGCGCGCCATTGCCGAGATCAATGCTTGCGACAACCAGTTCGCGCCGGAATGGATCGCCCCGTTCAACCAGGTCATTCATCGTTCCATGGAGAGTTGATGCACACACCGGAGCCGTTCCCGGCCGCCGATCTGGCGCGCCGTTTCACCGGGGTTCGCCGCCTTTACGGCAACGCCGCGTTCGATTTTTTCCAGTCGGCGCACATCGCCATCGTCGGCATCGGCGGCGTCGGTTCCTGGGCGGCCGAAGCGCTGGCGCGTTCGGGCATCGGACAGCTGACCCTGATTGATCTCGACATGGTCGCCGAGTCGAACGTCAATCGCCAGGTTCATGCCCTCGGCGAAGCCTTCGGCAAAGCCAAGACCACCGCCATGGCCGAGCGCATTCTGGCCATCAACCCGGCCTGCCTGATCCACGAAATCGAGGATTTCGTTTCCCCGGACAATGTGCCGTCACTGCTCGATCGGGGCTTTCATTACGTCATTGATGCCATCGACCAGGTACGCACCAAGGCGGCCATGATCGCCTGGTGTAAGAAATGCGGCGTTCCGCTCATTACTGCCGGCGGTGCCGGCGGGCAAATTGACCCGACGCGCATCGAAATCGGCGATCTGGCGCGCACCGTGCAGGACCCGTTGCTGGCCAGGGTGCGCTCGCTGCTGCGCAAGGAATATGGCTTCCCGCGCGAGAGCAAAAAGAATTTCGGCGTTCCCGCCGTTTTTTCCAGCGAACCGCTGCGCTATCCGGAAACCGGCGCGTCCTGCGAAACGCATTCCCTGCAGAACGGCCTCAACTGCGCCGGCTACGGTTCGTCGGTCTGCGTCACCGCGCCTTTCGGCTTTTGTGCCGCCGGCGAAGTGCTGCGCCAGCTGGCGACAAGGGCCTCCCCCTGAAAGCCGCCGCACATGGATCGCCGCTGCGTCCTCAAGTTGTTCGTCCTTGCCTGCATGGGTGCGGCATGCCGTCGACGTCCGCCACGGCATGCACGTATCCCTGCCGGCAGCAGGGTGCTGGCGCTCGGTGACAGCGTCACTTACGGAACCGGAGCGGCAGCGGGCGAGGATTGGCCCAGCCGGCTCGAAACACTGAGCGGCTGGCGGATCGTCAATGCCGGCATTCCCGGCGACACCGCGGCGGGGGCCTTGCGCCGCATCGATGCGCTGCTCGATGCGCAGCTTCCGGCGCTGGTGATTGTCGAAATCGGCGGCAACGATTTTCTGCAGCGTCGTCCGCCCGCTGCGGTAAAGGACGATATCCGGCAGATCGTGCGCAAGATTCGTCAGCGCGGCACAGCCGTCGTCCTGCTGGCCGTTCCCGAGTTGTCCCTGCTGGGTGTGCTGACGCGAAAACCGACGGATTCTCCGCTCTATGCCGAACTCGCCGCCGAGGAAGGTGTGCCGCTGATCGCCGACGTTTTTTCCGACGTTCTCGGGCGGGAGGAATGGCGCGCCGACCAGATTCATCCCAATGCCAGTGGCTACCGCGAAATGGCGGCCGGCATCTACCGGCAACTGCAGCGTGACGGTTTTATTCAGGCCTGACCCGGGGGGATGCGCATTCAGGCGCTCCAAAACGCACAAAGCCCT
>CAYTWY010000138.1:0-1403 GCA_964440925.1 uncultured Propionivibrio sp.
CCTGCAGATGGACGCCATCTTGTGCGGCAGCCTGAACCGCACGACGCTGCAGGCACTCACCGCGCAGGGCATCGACATTTATGGCATTGCGACAAACAGCGTGGTACAGGCCATTGCCCAGTTTGAGGACGGTCAGCTTGAAGCCTTCGTCGCCCCGAGCGGCGATGGTCATGCACATAGCGGTTGTAGCGGTGGCTGCGGACACCACGAGCAGGAAGAAGGGCACTGCGGTTCCGGCAGCGGCTGTGGCGGACATGCACACGGCCAGGAAAACGGTGGCTGCGGGGGTGGTTGCAGCGGACACAGTCATGGGCATGAGCACGGCCATGCGCACAGCGGTTGCGGCTGCAGCGGCCATCACGCGCCTACCGACAATGAAGACTTCGTGGAAAAACCGCTCAAGGACGGCATCCTGCGCGTCGCCATCTGCAGCCAGAACCGCAAGACCATCACCGAGCACGCTGGAAAATGCCGCAAGTTCTGGATCTACGACATCCGCCAAGGCGAAGTGATCGGCAAGACCTTGCTCGAACTGCCCATCGAACAGGCGCTGCACTCGGCCTCTGCCGACGAGCCGCACCCGCTCGACGACGTGCACGCCCTGATCGCTGCCAGCATGGGATCGGGTCTGCAGCAACGGCTGCGTCAACGCGGCATTTACGGCATCGTCACCGAGGAAAGCGATCCGGATCAGGCCATCGCCACCCTGCTCGAATCGGCCTGACGCCAGCCCGACAGTCGCGCACGGCGGTCAATGCACGTAAAATGACCGGCATGGACGCCGCCCCTATCCTCATCCTTTACCACAACGGCCCGGCCGCATGATCGGCGTTTTCGACAGCGGACTGGGCGGTCTCTCGGTCCTCGCCGCCATCGCCCATGCCTTGCCCCGCGCCGATCTGGTTTATCTGGCCGATACCGCACACGTCCCCTACGGCGACAAGGACGACGTGTTCATCCGCGCCCGCGTGCTGACAATCGGCCGGTATCTCGTCGCGCAAGGTTGCACACTCATTGTGGTGGCCTGCAACACCGCCACAGCCGCCGCCGTCGCCGCATTGCGCGAAGCACTGCCCAACGTGCCGGTGGTCGGTGTCGAACCGGGCGTCAAACCGGCCGCCGCTGCCTCACAAAGCGGCCGTATCGCCGTGCTGACGACACCCTCCACCGCCCGCAGCGCCCGCCTCTCCCGCCTCATCCAGCGGCATGCCGGCAACGTGCAGGTGGATGTCCTGCCCTGCCCCGGCTGGGCCACCAAGGTCGAAACCCTGCAACTCGACGACCACAGCTTCGCGGCCACAGCGCACGCCCACCTTGCGCCAGCGCTTGCCGCCGGAGCCGACCAGATCGTGCTCGGCTGCACGCACTATGCCTTTCTTGCCCCCGTACTCGAACCGATCATC
>CAYTWY010000138.1:1503-3698 GCA_964440925.1 uncultured Propionivibrio sp.
AACAATCGCCATCGTTGGCGGCGGTCCCGCCGGACTGATGGCCGCCGATGTGCTGAGCCGCGCACCCACCGGCCCGAGCCCCATCCAGGTGCTAGTTTACGACGCCATGCCATCGCCCGGACGCAAGTTCCTGATGGCCGGCAAAGGCGGCATGAACATCACCCATGCCGAAGCGTTCGACACGTTCTGTACGCGCTACGGCGCACGTGCGGGGCACCTCACGCCACTGCTCAAACGCTTCGGGCCGGACGCCCTGCGCGCCTGGCTGGATGATCTGGGCATCGAAACCTTTGTTGGCAGTTCCGGACGCGTGTTCCCGGTTGGCATGCAAGCCGCCCCCCTTCTGCGCGCCTGGCTGCATCGCCTGCGGCAGGCCGGAGTCCGCCTGCATATGCGGCATCGCTGGAGCGGCCTTGAACGACAGGAGGACGGAGCCTATCGGCTGCGTTTCAACACCCCGGACGGCGAACGTTACCCGCGCGCCGATGCGGTCATCCTGGCATTGGGTGGCGGCAGCTGGGCCAAACTCGGCAGCGACGGGGGGTGGGTCAACCAACTGACCGCCATCGGCGTCCCGATCGCGCCGCTCCGTCCGGCCAACTGCGGCTTCGATGTCGGCTGGAGTGAACATCTGCGTACGCGCTTTGCCGGACAGCCGGTCAAATCGGTCGTCGCCACCGTGCCCACCGACCAGGGACCGCTGTCGCGCAAAGGCGAATTCATGATGACCCATAACGGCATTGAAGGCGGCTTGATCTATGCCCTCTCCGCCGCGCTGCGCGACACCCTCGAACAAACCGGCCACGCCACCCTGACGCTCGACCTGCTACCCGACCATGATCTGCAACGGGTAATCGACGCCCTGGCGCACCCGCGCGGCGCACGCTCATTGTCCAGCCACCTGCAAAGCCGCCTCGGCCTCAAGGGCGTCAAAGTCGCCTTGCTGCACGAATGTCTTGACCGCGAAACCCTGGCCGATCCCGGCAAACTGGCCTGCGCCATCAAGGCCTTGCCCTTGCGCCTGCAAGCCCCGCGCCCGCTCGACGAAGCCATCAGCAGCGCCGGTGGCGTACTCTTCGACGCGCTCGACGAGCACCTGATGCTGCGCCATTACCCCGGCGTATTCTGCGCCGGCGAGATGCTCGACTGGGAAGCGCCGACCGGCGGCTATCTGCTCACTGGCTGCATGGCAAGCGGCTATACAGCAGGCGGCGGCGCCTTGCGCCACCTCGGCGAGGCGTCGACTTCCCGTCTGTCGCCGTAAGCGACAGGGCAGAACGATCATTCTTCGGTATACTTCGCCCCTCGCCGTTTGTGCCGAAAGATTCCCCGATGAGTACCTGCCCCTTCCCCCCCGAAATCCTGCGCGATGTCGCCAAACGGCGAACTTTCGCCATCATCTCGCACCCGGATGCGGGCAAGACCACGCTGACTGAGAAACTGCTGCTGTTCGGCGGTGCCATCCAGCTTGCCGGAACCGTCAAGAGCCGCAAGAGCGCTCGCCACGCCACCTCCGACTGGATGGAAGTCGAAAAGCAGCGCGGCATCTCGGTAACAAGCTCGGTCATGCAGTTCGAATACCAGGAACACACCGTCAACCTGCTCGACACGCCGGGACACGAGGATTTCTCGGAAGACACCTACCGCGTGCTGACGGCCGTCGATGCAGCCGTGATGGTAATTGACGCCGCCAAGGGCGTCGAAGCGCAGACGATCAAGCTGCTCGATGTCTGCCGCATGCGCAACACGCCGATCATCACCTTCGTTAACAAACTCGACCGCGAAGTACGTGAGCCGTTTGATCTGCTCGAAGAAATCGAATCGGTACTGAACATCGAATGTGCGCCAATTACCTGGCCGATCGGCATGGGCAAGACTTTCCGCGGCGTCTATCATCTGGGTAACGACAGTCTGCTGCGCTTTTCGCCGGGTGAAGAAAAACGCACCGAGGCGGAAAAAATCGACGGTATCGACAACCCCCTGCTTGATCAGGATTTCCCGCTGGAAGTCGGCAAGCTGCGCGAGGATGTCGAATTGATCCGCAGTGCCAGCAGCCCCTTCAATCTCGTCGACTTTCTCGCCGGACAACAATCGCCGGTGTTCTTCGGCTCCGGCATCAACAATTTCGGCGTGCAGGAAATCCTGCACGCCCTCATCGACTGGGCGCCACCGCCCCAGCCGCGCGATGCCGGCAG
>CAYTWY010000139.1:0-3509 GCA_964440925.1 uncultured Propionivibrio sp.
GTTATCTCCGAGGAGAACATGCCAGCCTTCCGTTACGGCATGAAATGCTTTTTCGAGGAAGGCCGGGCGCTGGCCAAGCTTTCGCATCCGAACGTGATCCGTGTGCTGAATTTTTTCCGCTGCAACGACACCGTTTATATGGTTATGGAATACGAACAGGGGCGGACGCTGCAGGAATTCATCCAGAAGAATCGTGCGGTCATCACCGAAAACTTCATGCGCAACGTCTTTACCAAACTGCTCAACGGCTTGCGCGAGGTGCATGCGCACAAGTTGTTGCATCTTGACCTCAAGCCATCGAATATCTACATGCGCAACGACTATGCGCCGGTGCTGATCGATTTTGGCGCGGCGCGGCAGACCCTGGCGACCGACACGCCGATTCTCAAACCGATGTATACGCCCGGCTTCGCTTCGCCAGAGCACTACAATCAGCGCGAACTGCTCGGCCCGTGGAGCGACATCTACAGCGTTGGTGCATCGATGTATGCCTGCCTTGCGGCGACGGCGCCGCAGGCGGCGGACAGCCGGCTGGAAAAGGACAAGCTGGTTCCGGCGATGATCCGCTGGGAAGGCCAATATTCGCGGCAACTGCTCGAGACCATCGACTGGTGCCTGTGTCTCGATCATCTGGAACGCCCGCAGAGTGCCTTTGCCCTGCAAAAGGCGTTGACCGCAAAAGTGCATAAGCCGCGACCGGCAAAGCAGAGCTGGCTCGACCGCATGTTCGGAAAAATCAAAGGAAAGCCTGAAAGCAAGTGAAATTTACCATTTACCAGGAAAGCCGGGCCGGCAAACGCCCGAACAACGAAGACCGACTGGCGCATTGCTATTCGCGCGACACCTTGCTGATGGTTGTCGCCGACGGCATGGGCGGGCATTACTACGGCGAGATTGCCGCGCAGATTGCTGTACAGACGCTGATCGAAACTTTCCAGCGTGATGCCAATCCGAGCTTGCAGGATCCCTTTCTTTTCCTGCAGAAGTCGATGATCAATGCGCATTGCGCGATTGTCGACTTCACCGAGGCGCACAAGATCAAGGACTCGCCGCGTACCACCTGCGTCGCCTGTGTTGTCCAGGACAACATCGCCTACTGGGCGCATGCCGGCGATTCCCGCCTGTACCATATGCGCGACGGCAAGGTGTTGTCGCACACCCGCGATCATTCGCGCGTGCAACTGCTGCTCGATCAGGGGCTGATCAACGAGGCGCAGGCGGCCGTGCATCCCGAGCGTAACAAGATCTATAGCTGCCTGGGTGGGCCGCATCCGCCCGAGCTCGATTTTTCGCGCAAGACGCCGCTCGTTGCCGGTGACGTGCTGATGCTGTGTAGCGATGGCCTGTGGGGCGTCCTGTCTGGCGAAACGATGGCCGTTGCCCTGAAATCGGGCAATCTGCTGCAGGCCGTGCCGATGCTGCTTGGACAGGCCGACAGCCGCGGTGGCGCGGGTGCCGACAACCTTTCTGCCGTCGTCGTGCGCTGGGAAGACAGCTATGTCGACGCCGGCGCCAGTGCGTCCAGCGTTGTCTCCACGCAGACCATGGCACGCGAGACGATTACTACCAAACTCGATGCCTTCGGGCGCAACCCGAACTACAAGACCGAGTTGAGCGAACAGGAAATCGAACAGGCGATCGAAGAAATTCGCGCCACCATTCAGAAATACTCGAAATAGGATTTTTATGCGTCCAAGCCAGCGACAACCGGGACAGTCGCGTCCCGTGTGCATTACCCGCCATTTCACGCGTCACGCCGAAGGCTCGGTACTGATCGAGATCGGCGACACGCGCGTGCTGTGCACCGCCAGCGTCGAAGAGTCAGTGCCCGCTTTCCTGCGTGGCCAGGGGCAAGGCTGGGTGACCGCCGAGTACGGCATGCTGCCGCGCGCGACGCATACGCGTAGCGCGCGCGAGGCAGCCAGGGGCAAGCAGAGCGGGCGGACGCAGGAAATCCAGCGCCTGATCGGCCGTTCGCTGCGTGCGGTGACCGATCTCAAGGTGCTCGGCGAGCGACAGATCACGCTTGATTGCGATGTGCTGCAGGCCGATGGTGGAACGCGCTGTGCCGCGATCACCGGCGCCTGGGTCGCGCTGTACGATGCCTGTGCGCAACTGGTGGCGCAGGGCAAGCTGGTGGAAAATCCGCTGCGTGACCACGTGGCCGCGATCTCGGTTGGTATCTACCGCGGCGTTCCGGTGCTCGACCTCGATTACCCCGAGGATTCAGCCTGCGATACCGACATGAATGTCATCATGACCGGATGCGGCGGGATCGTCGAGATTCAGGGCACGGCCGAAGGCGAACCGTTTACCCGCACCCAGATGAATGCCCTGCTTGACCTGGCCGAAACCGGTATCGGCACACTCGTGGCGCGGCAGAAGGCCGCCCTGGAGGACGCATGAAACTGGTTGTTGCCTCCAACAATCCGGGCAAGTTGCGCGAATTTGCGCAGTTGCTCGCGCCACTCGGTTGGGAAGTCGTGCCACAAAAGGAACTTGCTGTTCCCGAGTGCGACGAGCCGCATTGTACTTTTGTCGAGAATGCGCTGGAGAAAGCCCGTCATGCCGCGCGCTGTACCGGGCTGCCGGCCCTGGCCGATGATTCGGGGCTGTGCGCGCATGCCCTCGGTGGCGCACCGGGCGTTCTTTCGGCGCGCTACGCCCAGGAGTCGCCGGAGGCACCGAAGTGTGATCTGGGTAATAACGAGAAGCTGGTCGCTGCGCTTGCCGGCCATGCCGACAAGAGTGCGCATTATGTGTGTGCGCTGGTGTTTGTGCGCCATGCCGATGATCCGCAACCGATCATCGCCGAAGGCGAATGGTACGGCGAGATCATCGCTGCGCCATGCGGTAACGGCGGGTTTGGTTACGACCCGCATTTCTTCCTGCCCGAACGCGGCGTAACGGCAGCCGAACTCGATGCCGTCGAGAAGAACCGTTGCTCGCATCGCGGCATCGCCCTGCGCCGGCTGATCGAACGTCTGCAAGAACGGCGCGGATGAGCGGAAAAAAAGCCGCGCCGGTCATTCCCGTGTTTTCCCAAGCGCCGGCCGAGCTGCGCTCGCCGCCGCCGCTTTCGTTGTACGTGCATGTGCCGTGGTGCGTGCGCAAATGCCCGTATTGCGACTTCAACTCGCATGAAGCAGGGCAGAGCTTGCCCGAAGAGGCCTATCTGCAGGCGCTGCAGGCCGATCTCGAGCAGGCGCTGCCGCTGATCTGGGGCCGGCAGGTCATCTCCGTTTTCATTGGAGGGGGCACCCCCAGTCTGCTGTCTGATCGCGCCATCGACCAGATGCTCACCACCTTTCGGGCCTATCTGAATCTGTTGCCCGATGCGGAGATCACGCTTGAGGCAAACCCGGGCACAGCGGAAGCAGGACGCTTCGAAGCCTACGCGCGCAGTGGTGTGACACGCCTTTCGCTGGGGATCCAGAGCTTCAATGACGATGCCTTGCGTGCGCTGGGGCGTATCCATGATTCCCGGCAGGCCAGGGCGGCCATCGACA
>CAYTWY010000140.1:0-3444 GCA_964440925.1 uncultured Propionivibrio sp.
GGCTGCTCGACTCTGAAACCTGCCGGATGATCTACTTCTGGAGATCGGCCAATCCTGACTTTGGCCACATGGATACAGTTGGGCCGCAATCCGGCGGTTACCTGTCGTTGACCTGCATGACAGATTAGAGCGCAACCTATCAATCGGTTTCGAGCGTACGCGATCATCGGCGCTCGACTACCGCCGCCAGCAGTACGGCATCCAAGATGAGCGCCAGATCAGTCATGGTGTGTGTTCAGGCGCCTCGCGCGGGTCACAGATGACCAGCACATCGCATTGTGACTCCCCCAGCACATGCTTGGTCACACTGCCGAGCAGCAATTCCTCGGCGATATGCGAGCCGTGCTTGCCGACCACAATCAGGTCGGCATCGACTTCCTGCTCGATGGCGATGATCTGCTGTGCAGGGTCACCGTGGACAATTCGTGCAGAGTATTCGACCGCCGTCAGGCCGGCGGCAGCCGCCAGTTCGTGAAGACGTTTGCGCCGGACTTCGCCCTCGCTCGTGACGTACCGGCGGATGACCTGCTCGTCAACGCCTGCGAATGCCAGTTTGCCCTCGTAGGGTAGTTCGAAAGCATGCAGTAAGACCAAATCGGCTTTGGGCGCCCAGTATCTCGCCAAGCGAATCGCCTCGATCGACACAGGTGAAAAATCCACAGTAACCACGACGCTGCGATAGGCCTCATGCGGTGCTTGCTTGACGACCAGTACTGGCCGTCGGACAGATTTGCGAAGCAGGCGCATTGCGGTCGATCCCAGCAAAGCGTGACGCAAGAACGACTCCCCGCGTGCCCCGAGAACCACCAAATGGGTGTCCTGGGCGTCGGCCTCAGCAGCGATCGTCGCGAGCTGATTCCCCTCGGCTACGCATGTTCTCGCAGAAATGCCTCGATTGATCGTTGCATCCCGGGTTAACTGCTCAATGCGCTTATGGGCATCGCTGTTCAATGCCGCCTTGACACCGAACATGTCGTCCCCCAGCATTTCGCGCAGTTCGTCGAGAGTATCCAACTCCATGACGTGCAGGATGCAGAGTTCGCTTTCGGTACTGGCCGCCAGGTGAAATGCACGTTCAACGGCGTGCCGGGCCGGTGCGGAAAGATCCGTGGCGACGAGGATCGTCTGGGCGCTTGTCATTGGTCATTCTCCTTCACTGGGGTTTCAATTACCGGCTGGTAGTCTCCATCGCGAATGTCTTGCAGCATTTGGTCAATGTCGATGGTGGGAATCCGCAGCAATCGCAGGGCGGTGGCGCCAAGACGCAGGCTGGATTCGATCGCCTCGGGATAGGCATGGATTGCTCCGGCGTCGATGAGGGCCGAACTGGTTTGGAGATCGCGGGCGCGTGCAATGATTGGCACGTGCGGGCAATGCAGGCGCAACGCGGCAACTGTCCGCAATGCAACGGCATGGCTGTCGACGGTCACTATGGCAAGGCTGGCACGCTCCGCCCGAGCTGCCGCAAGGAGGTCAGGATCGGCGATGTCGCCATACAGGACGGTATGGCCATCGGCCAGCCCTTGCTGCACCCGCGCGGGATCCGTATCAAATGCCACAAAATCGACACCACTGGACTTCAGCAGAACCGCGATGGTGTGACCGACCCGGCCGTAGCCGCCGATCAATACCTGAGGTGGCGATAGCCCGGCAAGCCGGTCCGCCAGATCCGGAGTATTGGCGACTGACGTCGTTAGGCGGGTCGCAATTGTGTGGTTGTAACGGATCAGGAGTACGCCCGTAATCATCGAGAACAGCACCGAGGTCAGCACGATTTGACCGACTTCCGGATCGATCACGTGCGACTCGAGCGCAATGGCAAGCAGGGCAAAGCCAAACTCCCCGCCTACCGCCAGCAGGAGGGCGGTTCGCCAGGATCCGAGCATGTCGATGCCGCTGCGCCGCACGATGACGGCGACCACCACGACCTTGCTCAAGAGCAGCAGCAAGGCGCCCAGCAGGGCCCAGTGCCAGATACGGGGCAAGGTACCGGGATCGATCAGCATGCCGATGCCGACGAAGAACAAGCCAAGCAGCACATCACGGAATGGACGGATGCTTGACTCCACCTGATGGCGGAACTCGGTTTCGCCGAGCATCATGCCCGCCAGAAATGCGCCAAACGCGAGCGACAAGCCCAGACTGTTGGTCGTCCAGGCGGCTGCCAGCACCACCAACAAGACCGTGAGGGTGAATAATTCAGCCGAGCGCCGTTCGGTGACCAAGTGGAAAAGTGGGCGCAGGGCCCAGCGCGCGGCATAAAACACGAGGGTGAACGCCAGTACGGCCTTGGCCATGGCCCAGCCAAGCTCAGCCGCAAGCGCGTTCATGCCCGTGGCGGCACCCAGCACCGGAATCAGGATCAGGAATGGCACGGCCGTGACATCCTGAAACACCGAAATGGCGAGGCCGAGCCGACCGTGAGGGGTAGCGTCTTCACCCTGCTCGGCAAGTTGCCGGCCGATGATGGTGGAGGATGATTGGGCGAAGACGGCACCGATGACAAAAGCCACTGCGGGACTCAGACCTGTCATCCACAGCAATGTAGCCACGGCAGCGGTGGTCAGGGCGACCTGCGCGGTACCCAACCCGAGAATCTGATGGCGCATCGCATGCAGTTGCGGCAGCGAGTAGTTGAGCCCGATCGAGAACAGCAGGAAGACCACCCCGAATTCGGCGAGCACCTTGAATTCCGAGACATGCACGGTCGGGCCTGCGGTGTGGGGGCCAAGAATCAGACCAACCAGCAGGTAACCCAGGCTGGAGGGGATGTGCAGCCGCTGGAAGGCGACCATTACCGTCACACTTACAGCCAACAGCAGGATAATTTGAACCAGATGATCCATGCGACCTAGGTGCTCCTGATGAATAGTGGTCCGGGTACGTCGTTGCAGTGCCTCAAGCTGTCGTCCTGTTGTTCTTCACGCCACTGCAAGCCGTGAGTGCGTAGATGACGGCAGAGCGCTAGGGATACATGGTGGTTGATGGTACCCAGGCAAGCTTTGGCATGACCACCACCCACTTCGATCAACTGCAACTCGCCGAGCGCTGGGGGCTGTCACACAAGACCCTTGAACGCTGGCGCACGAACGGCACCGGGCCAAAGCACATCCGGTTGCCTGGCAAGGTCATCTACCGGCTGTGCGACATCGAGACCTACGAAAACGAGTGTCTCGTGTCGTCGACCGCCGAATTTCGGAAAGCGATAAGACAGGATCATACTACCGAGCCCAGGCAAGCCTCTCATGAGGGAATGTAATTACTGATGATCTGAAGGCCTCCACCTGCCAGAATCATGAACAGGCCCAATTTCGAAAACAAGATCGAGCGCTTCAAACGACAGACGTCCTCCGGACTTGGTTCCGGAACCGTAAGAACACCCTCGCCACGCAGATAAGCCTCTTTATCGGCAAAGTTGATTTCCGTCAGATATCGCCATACGAG
>CAYTWY010000141.1:0-3402 GCA_964440925.1 uncultured Propionivibrio sp.
CACGAACATCGGCGTGTCGTCCTTCGACGGCGCCGACATGATGACTTTCTTGGCGCCGGCGGCGATGTGCTTGGCGCCGGTTTCCTTGGTCAGGAAAAGGCCGGTCGATTCGACGACGACGTCGGCACCGACTTCGTTCCACTTGAGTTCGGCCGGATCCTTGACGGCGGTGAGACGGATTTTCTTGCCGTTGACCACCAGGGTATTGCCTTCGACCGAAACCTGGCCTTTGAAACGGCCATGCACGGAGTCGTACTTGAGCATGTAGGCCAGATAGTCAGGCTCGAGCAGGTCGTTGATGCCGACGATCTCGATGTCGCTGAAATTCTGCACGGCGGCACGGAAAACCATTCTTCCGATACGGCCAAAACCATTGATGCCAACTTTGATAGTCATGATGTGTTTTCCTTATCAAAAAAAACCAGCGCAGATTCCGGAAACTGCACGCCGGCTCGCACATGCGGGCAGAGGACGCGTTCGCCATTCCGGGATCGGATACAAAACGGGTGGTGCCAAGAGCGATATTCCGCGAAGCAAATATCGAACCCGCCAATTATCGCCCAAATCGCCGAAATTTTCCAGCAGTTGCCCGAAGTTGCGTCCATTTCTGCCAGGGTGAATGGGTCTGCCGGGCGAGGGTTTGTCCTCTTTTTGGATATCCGTGTCGGGCGCGAAGACAATCGCAGTTGTTTCGCATAGAATAGGAAAAAAACCCTTGGCGGCCAAGAAAGCGGGCTGGGAGCATTGCTCCGGCGGTGTTTTTTGGTGCTTCGGACATACGAATGAATAACAATAAGGGAACAGGAAAGGGGCTGCCATGGCAATAGCCGGGTCGAAGGCATGGGCCGTTCTTCAGACGCATTCCGATGAGGTTTCGGAAGCGCATCTACGCGAGTTGTTCGAGAGCGACGCGCAGCGCGCCAGGGCGCTGAGCCTGTCGTTCGACGGCCTGCATTACGATTTCTCCAAACAACGCCTCGTTGCGCAGACGGTTTCCCTGCTTGCCGATCTGGCACGCGAAGCCGGCGTCGCCGAGGGTATCGAGGACATGTTCGCCGGCAAGCACATCAATGTCAGCGAAGACCGTCCGGCTTTGCACGTGGCCTTGCGCCGTTCTGCCGGGCCTTTTCCCGGTGCGGCCTTTGATGTCATGCCGGAGGTGTTGCAGACGCGCCGGCGCATGGCCGAATTCGCCGAGTGCCTGCGTTCGGGCAAGTTCTACGGCTGCACGGGAATGCCGATTCGCGATGTGGTGAGTATCGGTATCGGCGGTTCGGTGCTGGGCGCCAAGATGATGAATTACGCCCTGCGTTCGCTCGGTCATCCGACGCTCGGCGTGCATTACGTATCGAACCTCGATTCCGCGGCGCTGGTTCCCCTGCTGCAACGGCTCGATCCGCGTACCACCCTGTTCATCGTGGTCAGCAAGACTTTTACCACGCAGGAGACGATGTTCAACGCGCACACGGCGCGCGACTGGCTGCGCGCCAACCTTGGTGACGAACTGGTGTTGCAGAAGCATTTTGCCGCGGTGTCGAGCCGGCCGGAGCGGGCGGTCGAGTTCGGCGTCGATGCGGCTCTGGTCTTTCCTATCTGGGATTGGGTCGGTGGGCGCTATTCGCTGTGGTCGGCCGTCGGCCTGGCGTTGATGATCTCGATCGGCGCGCATGCCTTCGAGGAGGTGTTGTGCGGAGCGGAACGTATGGACGAGCATCTCCGGACGATGCCCTTCGAGCGCAATCTGCCGGTGCTGATGGCGCTGCTGTGCGTCTGGAATACCAATTTCCTGGGGGCGGAAACCAATGCTGTCCTGCCTTATAACGAATCGCTCAAGTACATTCCGCCCTACCTGCAGCAGCTGGAAATGGAAAGCAACGGGAAGTCGGTCAGTCAACGCGGCTATCGACTGAGCTTTTCCTCGTCGCCGGTTTTCTGGGGCGAGATCGGCAACAATGCGCAACATGCCTTTTTCCAGTTGTTGCATCAGGGCGGTCGCTTCATTCCCTGCGATTTCATCGCTGCGGTGCGTTCCGACTATCCCTTGCCCGATCATCAGGAGGCCTTGCTTGCCAACTGTTTGGCGCAGAGCGCCGCGCTGGCCTTCGGCAAGACCGAGGCCGAGGTGCGCCACGACATGGAAAAAACGGGGCGCAATGCGGATGAGGTCGATGCTTTGCTGTTGCACCGGGTGTTCGTCGGCAACCAGCCCTCGTCGACCCTGCTCCTCGACAGCCTCAATCCGCGTACGCTGGGTAGTCTGGTGGCGCTGTACGAGCACAAGGCGTTTGTTCAGGGCATCATCTGGGGACTCAATCCTTTCGACCAGTGGGGCGTCGAACTGGGCAAGGAAATGGCGGCGCTCATCCTGCCGGCGGTGCATGATCCGGAACAGGGTGGAAACCTTGATGCCTCGACGCAAAGCCTGTTAGCCTTCAGTCATCGGCATCTGTGATGCTTCCGGCGGCTCTCACGCGGCTTGTGATCCGTCGGTAGCGGGAGAAACTGCAATGACCGTCAAGATCGTGCCCAGCACTCCTTTCCCGGGACAGAAACCGGGAACTTCGGGCTTGCGCAAGAAAGTCAGGGTCTTCAGCCAGCCCGGCTATCTGGAGAATTTCGTCCAGGCGATTTTCGATAACCTCTCCGGGCAGCAGGGGCAGACCCTGGTTCTCGGCGGCGATGGGCGCTATTTCAACGATGTCGCCATCCAGATCATCCTGCGCATGGCTGCCGCGGCAGGCTTCGGGCGGGTTCTGGTCGGGCAGAACGGCATTCTTTCCACCCCGGCGGCGAGTGCCCTGATTCGCCGCCGGTCGGCTTTCGGCGGCATCATCCTGTCGGCCAGTCACAATCCGGGCGGGCCGGAGGCGGATTTCGGCATCAAGTACAACCTTGGCAACGGCGGTCCGGCGAACGAGAACTTCACCGAAGCCGTGTATCGGCGGACACAGCAGATCAACGCCTATCGGCTGGTCGAAGCGGCGGATGTCGATCTGACGTGCCTGGGCGAGAGCCGTATCGGCGCCATGCGCGTCTGCGTCATCGACCCGGTGAGCGATTATGCCGATCTGCTCGAATCGCTGTTCGATTTCGAGCGTATTGCCGCGTTGCTGGCGCGCCCCGATTTCCGCATGCGTTTTGACGCCATGCACGCAGTGACCGGACCCTACGCGCACCGCATTCTCGAAGAGCGTCTGGGAGCGCCGGCCGGAACAGTGGTCAATGGCACGCCGTTGCCTGATTTCGGTGGTGGGCATCCGGATCCGAATCCGGTGTATGCCGCCGATCTTGTTGCCGCGCTTGCTGCACCGGACTCCGGCCTGTCCTTTGGCGCCGCGTCTGATGGGGATGGCGATCGCAACATGATCGTTGGCCGCGGTTTTGTCGTTACGCCGAGCGACA
>CAYTWY010000142.1:0-3388 GCA_964440925.1 uncultured Propionivibrio sp.
CTTCGACCGGAACGCCGATCGATTCGAGCGTCAGCACCATGGCCGAGCGGATGTCATGCAGGCTGTCGACCGGCGGGACCGGGAAATAGCCGCCCTTGACGGTCGGACGGTGACCCGAAGCGCCATTGCCTTCGTTTTTCTCACCGGATGTCCAGGCCGCTTCGGCGGAGTGAATCTTCAGCGAGCAGCCGGACATATCAACCGACCATTCAACACCGTCGAAAATGAAGAATTCGGGTTCCGGGCCAAAGAAGGCGGTGTCGCCGAGACCTGAGGACTTCAGGTAGGCTTCAGCGCGCTTGGCGATCGAACGCGGGTCGCGGTCGTAGCCACGGCCATCGGCCGGATCAACGACGTCACAGGTGATGACAACGGTGGTCTCGTCGAAGAAGGGATCGATGTAGGCGGTATCCGGATCGGGCATCAGCTGCATGTCGGAAGCCTGGATGCCGCGCCAGCCGGCGATGGAGGAACCGTCGAAGGCGTGGCCGTTCTCGAACTTGTCTTCGTCGAAAGCACTGACGGGAACAGTCACGTGCTGTTCCTTGCCACGGGTATCGGTGAAACGGAAATCGACGAACTTGGCGTCGTTTTCCTTGACCATCTTGATTACATCTTGCGGCGTTGCCATATGGAAAATCTCCTCAGCGAGTGCCGGCATTTCCGGCGACAATATAAAAAGGTGCCCGGTCTATTAGCAGGAACCGTGCCAATCGCACGAACTCGAACGCCGCATTGTGCCACAAGAGCCTGTCACGCTGGCCAACAAAGCATGGCGCACAGACATGGTGCGGAACACCCCTGATACGCACCACAAGAGTGCGCCAAGAGAACTCCGCCCGCAAAAACCGGCACAAGGCACCGACAGCACACCGCCCGCGCTTCATTCCACACCCAGCGGCTTATACTCTAGACCCGCCCTCCGGATATTGCCATGGGAAATTCGAGCAAAATCCGGCGGCACACCAGAACCCGCGAAGCACGGCACCTGTTCATCTGCCGCAACGACATGCGCTCCCGTCTGGCTTCGCCCTTGGCCTGCGCGTGCGGATACGGCGAATGTTACAATGTGGCCACAGCGACGGCTGGCGCCGCGCCGATCTTCCGCTGCCCAGGCCGGACAGGGATCATACCGCGCAAAACACTGGCCCTTCGCTGTTTTAAACCTTTTCTTCCGCCCGCCGTCCACCGCTTATCTTCCTCCCGCAACAACGCCCATCTTTCTCATGCAAACCACCCGTATTCAATTCGAGCATTTCAACGCCCTGCAAGACGACGCCTGCCACGCGCGCATCCGCGCGGCGCGCGCCAGACTGGGCAACCGCGTCGTCATTCTCGGCCACCATTACCAGCGCAGCGACATCTATCAGTACGCCGACCTGACCGGCGATTCGCTCAAGCTCTCGCGTCTGGCATCACAGACCGACGCCGAATACATCGTCTTCTGCGGCGTACATTTCATGGCCGAAGTCGCCGATTTCATGTCCCGGCCCGAACAGATCGCCATCCTGCCGGATCTGGCGGCGGGGTGTTCGATGGCCGACATGGCCAATCTGGCCAAGGTCGAACGCTGCTGGCGCGAACTGAACACGGTGCTGAACGCCGATGCGGTGTTCACCCCGGTCACCTACATCAATTCGGCCGCCGACCTGAAGGCCTTCTGCGGCGGGCACGGGGGCATCGTATGCACCTCCTCGAACGCCGCCCCGATCGCCCGCTGGGCTTTCGCTCAGCGCGAGAAAATCCTTTTCTTCCCCGACCAGCACCTCGGTCGCTGGACCGGCCATCAACTGGGCATCCCGCTCGCCGACATGCCAGTTTGGGATCCTGACCTCGAACTCGGCGGACTCACGCCCGAACAAATCCGCCAGGCAAAAGTCCTGCTCTGGAAAGGCCACTGCTCGGTACACCAGATGTTCCAGCCGGCGCACATCGCCCGCTTCCGTAGCGCGCATCCGGACGGTCTGGTGATTGCCCATCCGGAATGCAGCTTCGAAGTCTGCCGGCTCGCCGACCATGTCGGCTCGACAGAGCTGATCGTCAAAACAGTCAAGGAAGCTGCGCCCGGCACCCGCTGGCTGGTCGGCACCGAACTGAATCTGGTCAACCGTCTGGCCGAAGAGGTCAAACCGGAAGGCAAGATCGTCGAGTTCATGGCGCCGACCGTGTGCATGTGCTCGACCATGCAGCGCATCGATCCGCAGCACCTGGCGTGGACGCTGGAGAATCTCGCTGAAGGCCATGTCGTCAACCCGATCAAGGTTCCTGCGCATATAGCCACCCCGGCGCGAGTGTCCCTGGAAAGGATGCTTGCGGCATCGTGAGCCCCATGCACAGCAAACCGCTCAAGGTTCTTACTTACAACATTCACAAGGGATTTTCGCAATTCAACCGGCATCTGCGCGTACATGAACTGCGCGAACAGTTGCGTCGTCTGGCGCCGGATATTGTCTTTCTGCAGGAAGTCCAGGGACGGAACCGGCGCCACGCCGCTGCCCTCGACGACTGGCCGGACGAGGCGCAGCACGATTTCCTCGCCGAAGATGTCTGGCAAGCAACGGCCTACGGCAGCAACGTGCTCTACACGCACGGACACCACGGCAACGCCATCCTAGCGCGCTTCCCGATCGAGCACTCGCACAATCAGGACGTCACCCAACACCGCTTCGAGCGGCGCGGCATCCTGCACAGCACCGTCTGCGTCCCCTGGCTCGCCGAACCGCTGCACTGCGTTTGCGTGCATCTTTCCCTGTTTGCCCGCTCGCGGCGCAAGCAGATGGCGGCACTGGCCGACTACCTGGAGCGCATCATGCGTCCCGACGCCCCGCTCGTCATCGCTGGCGACTTCAACGACTGGCGCAACGAAGCCGACAGCCTGCTCGCCGAACGTCTCGGATTACGCGAAGTTTTTGGTGGAGTCGGCGGTGATGGCGGCCCGCCCGGACGCAGTTTCCCGGCCAAGCGCCCCGTCCTGCGACTCGACCGTATTTACGTGCGCGGCTTCGCCGTCAGCCTTGCCGAAGTCCATGCGGGCGGCTCTTGGGGGAAAATCTCCGACCACGCAGCGCTCACCGCCAGCCTGCAGCACACCCAGCAAAACCCCACCTGAACCGGCCTGCAAGGCAATAAACACGGGCATCTTCAGGCATACCGTCGGAGATCGAACAAGCACGAGACCTGCAGGCCATGTTTTCTCAGATCAATTCATCCATGATCGAGAACAGCGCTTCCTTGTCGCGGAAGACCTCGCTGCTCAGTGTTTCGACGTGACCGCCGTCGTGCATCACCAGCAGATGTTCGGCCAGACGGCGGGCCTGGCTCAGGCTATGTGACACCACCAGCACGGTGTAACGCGATTTCAGTTCGAGCAGCAATTCTTCGATGAGCT
>CAYTWY010000143.1:0-3380 GCA_964440925.1 uncultured Propionivibrio sp.
AAGGCCACAGGGCAGCTTAGCGACAGGATCAGCGCCTGTCCAGCCGGGACGCCCCGGTGTGAAGCGGAGTCGTGTCGGTGCGGTGGACGCGTGGCGTACAGCTCCGCGGTTGACTTCAAGACGGGGCCTGTATCGCGATGACATAGCCGAGCCAATGACGGTGTATCTCGACGAATACCGCAAGCGGCCACTGACAAAAGAAGAAATGCGCTGAAGCGCCCGTGTTTCCTTGTTCTCCGACGGCATGCCTGAAGATGACCGTGTTTATTGGCCTGCAGGCCGGTGATTCAGTTCAGGTAGCCGAGGTATCCGGGGATCGCCAGTGCCAGCTCGGGGATAAAGGTGACCAGCAGCAGTGCGACGGTCATGCTGGCGACCAGCCAGAGCGCCCAGGGCACGGTGTCTTCCATGCGCACCTTGGCGATACGGCTGGTGACCATGAGGTTGATGGCCATTGGCGGGGTGAACTGGCCGATGGCCATGTTCATCGTCAGGATCACCCCGAACCATACCGGCTCCCACTTGAAGTGCACCAGCACCGGGAGCAGGAAGGGGACGAAGATGAAGAGGATGGAGACCGCGTCGAGCAGCATGCCGGCAATCAGCAGCAGTACGGTGACCGCCAGCAGGACGATGGTTTCGTTCGAGGAGATGCCGATCAGCAACCGGCCGAGGGCTTCAAAGGCGCCCAGCGTACTGCCGGCCCAGGCAAAGACGCTGGCCAGGGCAATGATCAGCAGAATGACACCGGAAACTTCAGCGGCTTCGACCAGCACATCCTCAATCGCCGTCCAGTCGAGCGTGCGGTAGATGAAGCGTCCGACGAGCAGGCCGTAGAACACCGCCACCACGGCGGCTTCGGTCGGGGTGAAGGCACCGGAGCGCATGCCGCCCAGAATCAATACCGGTGCCAGCAGCCCCCAGCTGGCGTCCTTCAATGCCTGCAGGAAAGAGACCTTGATTTCGCCGTCGTCGAGTGTCGCGCTGCCAAAATCGTAGCGCCGCGACAGCGCCCAGGCCGGCAGCATCAGCGCCACACCGGCCAGCAGGCCGGGGATCAGCCCGGCGGCGAACAAGGCCGGAACCGAGGCTTCCGGCACCAGCACACTGTAGAGGATGAAGGCGATGGAGGGCGGGATGATGATGGCCGTCGATCCGGCGGCAGCGATCAGGCTGGCCGAGAAGGCCGCAGGGTAACCGGCGCGCAGCATGCCGGGAATCATCACCGTGGCGACGGCGGCGGCATCGGCCGGGCCCGAGCCGGAAATGCCGCCGAGCACCATGCACACCAGAATGGCGGCCAGCGCCAGGCCACCACGCCGCTCACCGGCGATGGCGACGGCAAAGCGCACCAGCCGCAGTGCCACCCCCGAGCGTTCGAAGACCATGCCAGCCAGGACAAAGAGCGGAATAGCGAGCAGCGGATATTTGGCAATGCCGGTGTACACGCTGATCGGCAGGGACATCAGGCCGAGGTCGGCGAGCCCGATGGCCAGCGTACCGGCCAGACCCATGGCGGTCGCCAGGGGAACGCCAAGCAGCATCAGGACGAGAAAGGCGGCCAGGAGAAACAGGCTCATGCCGTGCCCTTCCGGCGCAGGAGAAGCAACAGCCGCAAGACGGTGAGCGCCGAGAGCAGTGGCAGCCAGACGGTATAGAGCCACTGCGGCAGCCCGAGCCCCGGCGAAGTCACCTCGAAGCTATAGTCGTCCAGCGCCATGCGATAGCCCAGGGCGCAGAGCATGGCGAACAGCGCGACATTGCTCAGCCACTCGATGCCGGAACAGATTTTTTGCCCCAGTGCCGGGAGTGCGTCCACCAGCAGGGTGATGCGGATGTGTCGCCGTTCGACAAAGGCGCTGATCGAACCGAGCAGCGTCAGCAGCAGAAGCAGGAACACCGAGAACTCTTCGGTAAAGGCAAACGAGACATTGCTCAGGTAACGCACCACGACATTGGCCAGGGTGATCAGGCAGAGCAGCCCCATGCAGGTGGCGGCCAGCGCCCGCTCAATGCGGGCCGGGCGTTTGCGGGTCGGTTCGGGCATTGGTTCAGCGGGTCTCTGCAATCGCCGCTTCGGCCTTCTGCACCAGTTCTTTGCCGATGATCGCCGCCCATTTATCGTAGACCGAGCGGGTCGCCTCGCGGAACAGTTTGCGCTGCTCGGCGCTGAGGCGGGTGATGGTCACCCCGTTTTTCTCGATGCTGTGCAGGAGCGCATCATCGCCCGGCGAAATGCCTTTGCGTGCGGCCACGATATTTTCGGCGGCGGCCTGTTCGGCGGCCTCGCGCACGGCTTGCCGGTCGGCTTCGCTCCAGTTGGCCCAGACCTGTTTATTGACCACGAAGATCAGCGGGTCGGCCATGTAGCCCCAGAGGGTCAGGTGGTTCTGCCCGAGCGTGTGCAGCTTGGCCGCATTGAAGACGGAGAGCGGGTTTTCCTGGCCATCGACGGCCTTGGTCGCCAGTGCCGGTTGCGCATCCGACCAGCCCATCTGGGTCGGGTTGGCGCCCAGTGCGCTGAAGGCGTCAATGAAGATCGGCGAACCGACGACGCGGATTTTCATGCCTTTCAGATCGGCCGGGGTCTTCACCGGGCGGTGAGCGTTGGATAGCTCGCGGAAACCGTTTTCGCCGTACGCCAGCGGAATGACGCCCTGCTTCTCAAGAATGCCGAATAACTCCTTGCCCACCGCACCCTTGATCAGGGCATCCAGACTTTTGGCGTTGGGCGTCAGGAAAGGCAGGGAGAACAGGTTGAGTTGCTTGACCTGCGGTGACCAGTTGATCGACGAGCCAATGGCCAGGTCAATGACGCCCTGGCGGATGGCTGAGAATTCACGCGTCTGGTCGCCACCGACCAGGCTGGTTCCTGGATAGAGCTTGATATTGATGCGACCGCCGGTTTTCTGCCGGACCAGTTCGCCCCAACGCTCCCCGGCCTTGCCCCAGGCAAAGCCGGGACCGAGCACGGTGGATAAACGGTATTCCGCCTTGTAGTCGGCGGCTTGTGCGGACGCCAGGAACAGCGGCGAGAAAACGAATGACAGGAGGCTGAGGGCAATCAGTGGCTTTTTCACGAAAATCACCTGCGTGAGGACGAAGCAGCGAGTGTAGGGGGCAGCGCTTTGTTCCGTCAATCAATCCCCGGGGCATGTGGTATGTCGATAGACGCTCCCTATCCGGACATCCGGCGGACACAGGCCGCATGCGCCTTCACTTCCCGCAAATCTTCCCGCGCCTCTTCCCGCGAACCGGCCTGAAAACGGTCAAGATGCCGCCGTAGCAGCGACATCGATTGCAGCGGCGGCGATTTGCGCCCTGAGGCAAGTCCGGCTAGCATACGCGGCACAAGGTACTGAAACAGGGTAAACCCGTCG
>CAYTWY010000144.1:0-3377 GCA_964440925.1 uncultured Propionivibrio sp.
GATGACGCGACCGCACCGAGCCACGGACCACGCCAGGCCGTGGCGGGGCCTCTCCGGGCGCGCACTGGGGGCGTGCGACGAGGCTACCTTTCCTTTATGAAGACCTGTTGCCCACTTTGCAGACTTCACCTTCACGCTGTCGGGCAAATCACGGCCGGCCGGGACGACGCCGGCCAATACTTTTCATTTCCGATCTGCTGGCATTGCGCCTTGCGCCTGGGGCGGCTGCCGGTAAACGTTCAGACAAAGCAGTTGCGAATCGCGGTTAATCGCCTGGCAGACGACCCGGCCCGGTTCGGCGTGGTGTATCACGCCGACGAATGGGCGGCGAAACTATACGTCGCGCTAGAGGCTGAGCGGATCAGTTCACTAAACGACGTTTCGATAGCCCGCAGGTAATCCGCGAAATAGGTATTTATTCTTGCGTTCCGTTTGCGCTAAACTGTGCGCGTCTGCTTTAGGCTAACCCTTCACACGGCAGGGGTCACTGGTTCGATCCCAGTACCGCGCACCAGATTTAACACTTATAGAACATATGCTTATAGCACTGCTTCTTAAGTGTCCTCACCGTGAATCTGGCTTTTGGCACAAATTTGTCACACTTTTGTAGCGTGGCGCGCGTTTTGGCACTGTTTTGCGCGATATTTGGCACCAGCCAAACATTGCGGCACGTGCAAGATAATTCCAATTCATCGCGCGTTAAAACAGCCCGCTGTTCATCACCCCCGGCTGGTCGTTGGTGATTACCGGTTTGCCGGATCTTCGGTGCGCCATGGGCGTTCGCTACGCAGTATTTGATTTGCTTTCTTCGTACAATCGGCCTATCCTGAAACGGCGGTTTTCCTTCGTCTTTCCATTGGTCGGCCATGCCAAAGAATCGTTCGTTTGACAATAACGACAGCTTTGTGACGCGCTCCGTCGTCAGGATCGTCGCCCTTTATGCGGCCTTATCCGTCCTGTGGATTCTCTTTTCCGATCAGATCGTTGCCCTTATTGCTGCTAATCAGGCGCAAATGGCGCTCCTTAGCACGTTCAAGGGGATGTTTTTCATCCTCGTCACCTCGGTGCTTCTGGCCGGCCTGATGCAGCGCATCTTCGTCCAGCTGGTGCGTGTGGCGCAGGCCAGCCGGGAAAACGAAGAGCGCTGGAAATTCGCGCTGGAGGGCGCGGGCGATGGCGTCTGGGACTGGAACGTGCAGTCCGGCGAAGTGATGTTCTCGCGCCGCTGCCTGGAAATGCTCGGTTACGAGGAGGGGGCGCTGGAGGCCCACTTCGAGGGCTGGAAAAAGCAGGTTCATGCCGAGGATATCGATGCGGCGCTGGCTCAGATCGGCGCCTATCTGAATGGAGCGGTCGATCATTACCAGGCCGAGTTCCGCATGTGCTGCAAGGATTCAAGCTGGAAGTGGATTCTTTCGCGCGGCATGATCGTCAGTCGCGATGCGCAGGGGCGGCCTCTGCGCATGATCGGCACGCATTCGGACATCACGGAGCGCAAGAGCGCACTGGCTGCCTTGCAGGCCAGCGAGGCGAACTATCGAACGCTGTTCAACGAGATGCTCGACGGTTTCGCCCAGCATGAGATCATTTGTGACGAGGCGGGCAAGGCGGTCGATTACCGCTTCCTGAAAATAAATCCGGCGTTCTCGCGCATGACCGGATTGGCCGTGCAGGAAACTGTCGGGCATCGGGTGCGCGAGGTGTTGCCCGGACTGGCGGAGGACTGGATCGAGACCTTCGGCAAGGTGGCGCTTGATGGCATGCCGGTTTTTTTGAGTCCTATTCGCCCGAGTTCGGCAAGTATTTTCAGGTGACCGCCTTTCAGCTGGCGCCGCGCCAGTTTGCCTGCATTTTTGCCGATGTGACCGAGCGCAAGAAGGCCGAAACGGATCTGCGCATTGCTGCCGCCGCTTTCGAGGCGCAGGACCCGATGGTCATTACCGATGCCGATACGATCATTCAGCGGGTTAACCGTGCGTTTTCCGAGAATACCGGCTATGCGCCGGAAGAAGTGGTGGGCAAGACGCCGGCCATTCTCCGTTCATCGCGTCACGATGCGGCCTTCTTTCGGGCGATGTGGGAGAGCATCCATCGTACGGGCGGATGGCAGGGCGAAATCTGGGATCGGCGCAAGAATGGCGAAGAGTACCTGAAATGGCTGGCCATTTCGGCGGTCAAGGACGACGACGGGCAGGTTACGCATTACATCGGCGTGCAGTACGACATCACCGAAAGGAAGCTGGCCGAGGAAAAAATCCACAAGCTGGCCAATTTCGACCAGCTGACCGGATTGCCCAACCGCACCCTGCTCATCGATCGCCTGCGGCAGGTGATGCACGGCAACGAGCGTGGCGGCAGTTACGGCGCTTTCCTGCTCATCGATCTGGATAACTTCAAGATGCTCAACGACACCCTCGGTCACGATGTCGGCGATCAGTTGCTGCAGCAGGTGGCGCAGCGCCTGAAGGACTGCGTGCGTGCCGAAGATACGGTGTCCCGCTTCGGCGGCGACGAGTTTGTCGTGCTCCTGTCCAGCCTCGGCGGCGACAAGAGCAGCGCGGCGCGGCGCGTCGATCGGGTGAGCCAGAAGATTCTGGCCGCGCTCAACCAGACTTACCCGCTCGCAGAGGGGGGTTATCGCAGTACGCCGAGCATCGGCGCGAGCCTGTTCCAGGGGCAGCAGACCGAAATCGACGCCTTGCTCAAGCAGGCCGATCTGGCGATGTATCGGGCCAAGGACGCCGGGCGCAACACCCTGCGCTTCTTCGACCCGGACATGGAGGTGGCGGTCATGAAGCGGGCCGCGCTGGAAAAGGATTTGCGCGCCGCCGTCGAGGCGCGGCAATTCGTCCTGCATTATCAGGTGCAAGTCGTCGGCGGCAGGATTGCCGGAGCCGAGGCGCTGTTGCGCTGGGTGCATCCGCAGCGCGGCTTAATCCCGCCGCTGGAGTTCATTCCGGTGGCGGAAGAAACGGGAATGATTTTGCCCCTCGGCCAATGGGTGCTTGAAACGGCCTGTGCGCAACTGGCTCGATGGAGTGCCCAGGCGGACATGGCGCAGCTGACGATTGCCGTGAATGTCAGCGCCAATCAGTTCGGCCAGACCGATTTCGTAGATAACGTACTTTCCGTCCTGGCGCGTTCCGGTGCCAATCCGCTACGCCTGAAGCTGGAGTTGACCGAAAGCATGCTGGTTTCCAATGTGGACGAAGTGATCGAGAAGATGTATTCGTTGAAGGCCAAGGGAATCGGGTTTCTGCTCGACGATTTCGGAACCGGCTATTCCTCGCTTTCCTATCTCAAACGTCTGCCGCTCGATCACCTGAAAATCGACAAATCCTTCGTGCAGGATGTGCTGACCGATCCCAACGACGCCT
>CAYTWY010000145.1:0-3340 GCA_964440925.1 uncultured Propionivibrio sp.
ACCACTCGGCCTACGCCCTGATCGAAAACACCCGCAAAAAGCCAGCCTGAGGCAGAAAGCCGCCCACAGGCGGCCTGTATCTCGTAGGTCGGGCACGCGGTGCCCGACACAGGCATCTGAGGAAAAGCGGCGGCCTGCAAGGCAGCAAACACGCCACTCTTCAAGGAATTGCCCGAAGATCAAGCATCCATGCGGCCTGCAGGGCAGATGCAAAAGAGACGGTTGCTTGCGCTTTGGGGGTAAGGTTTGCGCGAAGCCCAAGCACTCTGACCCCGGCGGTTCGCAACACCATTGAAGTCAGAGACAGTTCTGACGCCTGCCTGGCCGCATAGCCATCGATCGAGTTCGACCAGATCAACCGATTCGGGAACGCCGTCAAATATCAAATGCACGGACTGTCTGAACAAGGACCAAGTGCCAGCGATGATTATCGCCGCAATAATCAAACCGGCAACCGGATCAAGCCAAGTCCAGCTTGCCACAACTATAGAGTTCTGCTTCTGATAGCCAGAATCGCTCGTCCCAGGCGAGGCATGTTCGGGCTTTGGGGAACTCAAACGGCTTTCGGGAAGACCCATTGATAGAAACCCGTATTTGATCGTTTGGCAGGCGGAAAATCCAAGACTGTCGCTGTATTTCACATATTAGTCCCAGACTACGCAAGATACCGCTACAGCACCTGCCAACCAAGTATAAAATGGCATAAGACAATTAAAAATACTCGGAAGTAATTGATTTGTATTGATTATCGAGTTATATTAGAAATATCTAATTTTACATTGAACAGTTCTTTCTCAAAGGAGCGTCACCATGGAAAACACTCAGCAATTCAGTTTCCCGCGTCTCAACGAACCGGCTCCGTCCTTCTGCGCGCGCACCACACACGGCGAGAAGAAGCTCGAGGATTACCGCGGCAAGTGGCTAATCCTCTTCTCGCACCCGGCCGATTTCACGCCGGTGTGCACGACGGAGTTCATGGCTTTCGCCAAAGCCGCGCCAACCTTCAGTTCGATGGGGTGCGAACTCATCGGCCTGTCGATCGACAGCCTATTCTCGCACCTGGCCTGGACACGCAACATCAAGGAGAAATTCAACGTCGAGATCCCGTTCCCAATCATTGAAGATCTGAAGATGGACATTGCCCGAGCCTACGGCATGGTGCATCCGGGTGCCGGCGACACGTCGGCCGTACGCGCCACCTTTTTCATCGACCCGAATGGCGTGTTGCGCGCCATGGTCTACTACCCGATGAGCAACGGTCGCAGCATCGACGAGTTCGTCCGCCTTCTGCAGGCGCTGCAAACCTCCGATGCCAATGGCGTAGCCACGCCGGAGAACTGGTGTCCTGGCAAGCCGGTTATCGTGCCACCGCCGAAGACCGCGGAAGCAGCCGACAAGCGTGCGTCGGAAGGCTATAAAACGGTCGATTGGTATTTCTCGACGAAGAACCTGTAAGCGTTGCTATCTCAAGACGGGGCGCCCGTTCGCGCGGTTCGGGCGCCCCACGTTATTTCAATGGAGCAAATTGCATGAGCGCGAAGTCCCTGGAGTCAAACCCGTCCCGACTGGCCCACCTGCCGGTTTCCTTCTTTTCAACGGTCATGGGCATGACAGGGCTGGCGATCGCTTGGCAGAAGGCGAATCTGGCGCTCGGCGCTTCGCCGATCGTCTGGCAGAGTCTCGCGGCGCTCTCAAGCGCACTGTTTGTCGTCCTGTTAATCGTTTATGGCGTAAAGCTCGTTCGTCACCCGAATGAAGTGATAGCCGAGTGGAAGCATCCGGTGCGAGTCAACTTCTTTCCGACCATTTCGATCAGCCTGTTGCTCCTCGGCATCGTCTGGCTGGGAACAGCGCCTTCGGTCGCGCTGTGGCTCTGGTCGGCGGGGACCGTGATTCACCTGCTATTCACCTTCGCCATTCTCAGCAGCTGGATGTATCACACGCATTACGACATCAAGCATGCCAACCCCGGCTGGTTCATCCCGGTCGTCGGCAACCTGTTCGTGCCGATCTGTGGGGTGAATTTCGTCTCGCCCGAAATCGGCTGGTTCTTCTTCAGTATCGGCATGATCTTCTGGGTTGTGCTAATGACGATCATCTTCTACCGCGTCATCTTCCACGACCCGATTCCGCCACGCCTGCTAGCGACACTGTTCATACTGATCGCACCGCCGTCAGTCGGATTCATCGCTTACGCCAATCTGGTTTCCGAACTCGATGGCTTCGCGCGAATCCTGTACTACTCGGCGGCATTCCTCACCCTGCTGCTCGGCGGCAACGTAATGCGCTTCATCCGGGGCGGCTTCTTCATCTCGTCGTGGGCCTATTCCTTTCCGCTAGCGGCGATGACGATCGCCACCTTCGTCATGGCCAAGCGCTCGGGGCTCGAGTTTTTCGTCTGGCTTGGAGGCCTTCTACTCGCCATCGTGACGCTAGTCGTCATCGTGCTGATTCGGAAGACATTGAGCGCCGTCGGGCGCAAGGCGATCTGTACCCCGGAATAGTGACGGAGCAGCGTTCCGGAATCAGGCGTGACACCGCATTTGCCAAAAGGCGACGCCTGCAAGAGCCAGAAAGCAGAGGGTCGACCAATTGGCGAGAGACAGGGCGAGGAAGACCCAATCCTTGACGGTACAGAATCCGGCAACCATGAACATGTCCGGCCATTTCACCGACATCCAATTAACGATCGTTTCAACGAGCGTCGGGTCGCTTAAGCCGCATTTGGTGAGCTGGTCCGGGGCGAATTGCATCCAGCTTTGCTTTACCTGTGATCAGCTTACAGTGGGAATTGCACCCGCAAGAGTGCGCCCATGCCGAGCGTACAAAAGACAACGGGGCGGCGTCTTTCGACGTCGCCCCGTGTTTATTCGGGAAGCCTGACGGATCAGTCCTGCTTCACGTCTTTTTGCCGACGCACCAGCTTTTCCTTGATACGTGCGGACCTGCCCGAACGCTCACGGAGGTAATACAGCTTGGCACGACGCACGTCGCCACGACGCTTGACTTCGATGGCGGCGACCAGCGGCGAATAGGTCTGGAACGTACGTTCGACGCCTTCTCCGGACGAAATCTTGCGGACGATAAAGCTGGAATTGAGACCGCGGTTACGCTTGGCGATAACAACGCCTTCGTAAGCCTGCAAACGCTCGCGGGTGCCTTCCTTGACCTTGACCTGGACGACGACGGTGTCGCCAGGAGCAAATTCGGGGACAGTCTTGCCCAGACGAGCAATTTCTTCTTGCTCAAGTTGCGCTATCAGATTCATTTTTAAACTCCTTTTTGGTTTCCTGACCGCATTGCTCCTGAAACTGCCCCAGGAGTTGCGTTTCCTCTTTCG
>CAYTWY010000146.1:0-3306 GCA_964440925.1 uncultured Propionivibrio sp.
GGCGATGCCGGGCGCCTCATCGATTACTGGAAACGGCTGCCGTCTGCCGAGTGCTATCCGTGCCTGGCGCTGGCTTTCGTCGAGGCACTGCTCGATGCCGGGGCGTATGCTGCGGCGCAGCGTCACATCGAAACGCAGCTCGATAGACACTGGGATTCGCGCCTGGCGGCACTCTATGCACAGGAAGGCGGGATCGATGCGGCGCAATGCATCGCGCGGCTCGAGGTCTGGCTGGCGCAGCATCCGGACGACGCGCAACTGCTGCTGGCTCTGGGCCGCCTGTGTCTGACGCAGGGGCTGTGGGACAAGGCGCAGGCCTATCTCGAGGCGGCGCTTTCCCGGCACGATTGCCGTGCGACGCGTCTTGAACTGGCGCGTCTGTGCGAACAGACGGAGCGCGCCGAAGCGGCTCTGGCGCACTACCGGGTGGCGGCGCAACAGCCCGGCTGACGGCTACGTGCGCAACAGTGGAAGCGGCGCTCAGCGGGTGATGGCGCGGTAGCCGATGTCGCGGCGGTATTGCATGCCGTCGAAATGGATGCCGACCAGCGCGTCATAGGCGTGTTTTTGCGCCTGTCTGACGTTATCTCCCAAAGCCGTAACGCACAGCACGCGTCCGCCCGCCGTGATGACCTTGCCGTTCTTTTGCGTTGTGCCGGCGTGGAAAACATGCACCGCCTCGTCTTCCTCCTCCGGTAATCCGCTGATCACGTCGCCTTTGCGCGGCGTGTCCGGGTAATTGGCTGCCGCCAGCACGACACCGAGGGCGACACGTCTATCCCATTCGGCTTCGACCTGGTCGAGCTTTCCGGCGACGGCATGCTGCAACAGATCAACCAGATCCGATTTGAGGCGCATCAGGATCGGCTGGGTTTCCGGGTCACCCATGCGGCAATTGAATTCGACGGTCTTGACCGAGCCATCCTTGCCGATCATCAGGCCGGCGTAGAGAAAACCGGTATAAGGCATGCCGTCGGCCATCATGCCGCGTACGGTGGGCATGATGATCTCGCGCATGGCGCGGGCGTGTACCGTTGGTGTGACCACCGGCGCTGGCGAGTAGGCGCCCATGCCGCCGGTGTTGGGTCCGGTGTCACCGTCGCCGATGCGTTTGTGATCCTGGCTGGAGGCCAGTGCGAGAACATTCTTGCCGTCGACCATGACGATGAAACTGGCTTCTTCGCCATCGAGGAATTCTTCGATAACGACGCGCGATCCGGCGTCGCCCAGCTTGTTGCCGGACAGCATGTCATCGATTGCTCCATGCGCTTCGTCCAGTGTCATGGCCACGACGACGCCCTTGCCAGCGGCCAGACCATCGGCCTTGATGACGATCGGGGCGCCTTGCCGGTCAACGTAGGCATGGGCTTCGGCGATATCGGTGAAGGTGGCGAAAGCAGCGGTGGGAATGTTGTGCCGCGCCATGAAGCGTTTGGCGAAATCCTTGGAGCTTTCCAGTTGCGCCGCTTCACGCGTCGGACCGAAGATTTTCAGGCCGCGCGAACGGAAGATATTGACGACACCGGCGGCCAGCGGGGCTTCCGGGCCGACGACGGTGAGGTGGATGCCTTCACGCTCGGCGAAGTCGGCCAGCGCGATCGGGTCGCTGAGCGGGACGTTCTCGATGCCGCTCTCGCGTGCCGTACCGGCATTGCCGGGCGCGACGTAAATCTTCTGCAATCCCGGTGTTCTGGAAAGACGCCAGGCCAGCGCATGTTCGCGGCCACCGGAACCAATGACGAGCAATTTCATTTTTAGAACCTTTCACCACAGAGGCACAGAGACATAGAGAAGAGCGAACGGCCTGGAAATCCAGGCCGGTGACGTGTTCCTGATGCTTTCCCTGATGTTCTCTGTGCCTCTGTGTCTCTGGTTAATGGGTTTGAATCAATGACGGAAATGCCGTGCGCCGGTGAAGACCATGGCAATGCCGTGTTCGTTGGCGGCGGCGATGACCTCCTCGTCGCGCATCGAGCCGCCGGGCTGGATGACCGCTTTGGCGCCGGCTTCGGCAAGCACGTCGAGGCCGTCGCGGAAGGGGAAGAAAGCATCCGACGCGACGCAGGAACCGGCCAGCGACAGCCCGGCGTTTTGCGCCTTGATGGCGGCGATCCTGGTCGAATCGACACGGCTCATCTGGCCGGCACCGACGCCGAGCGTCATGCCGTTACCGCAGAAGACGATGGCATTGGACTTGACGAACTTGGCGACGCGCCAGGCAAAAAGCAGGTTTTCGATCTGCTCGGCGCTCGGCGCGGTCTGCGTGACTACCTTGAGGTCGCTGGCCTGGACGTTGAACATGTCCGGCGTCTGCACCAGGAGACCTCCGCCGACGCGCTTCATTTCGTAGGCGTGGTAGGCGCGATCGAGCGGCAGTTCGAGCACGCGCAGATTCTGCTTGGCGGCGAGCATGGCCTTGGCCGCCGGGGTATAGGCCGGGGCGATCAGCACTTCGACGAAGTGCTTGCGCTCGTTCATGGCGGCGACGACGTCGGTGTCGACCGTGCCGTTGAAGGCGATGATGCCGCCAAAGGCCGAGGTGGAGTCGGTCTTGAAAGCCTTTTCGTAGGCTGCGAGCAGGTTGGCATCAATGGCTACGCCGCAGGGATTGGCGTGCTTGATGATGACGCAGGCCGGAACCTTGAAAGTCTTGACGCATTCCCAGGCGGCGTCGGCGTCGGCGATGTTGTTGTAGGACAATTCCTTGCCCTGCAGTTGGGTGTAGGCGGCGATGGCGCCGGGCGTCGGCGTCGGATCGCGGTAGAAGGCGGCCTGTTGATGCGGGTTTTCGCCGTAGCGCAGCGTCTCCACCCGGTCGAAGGCCAGTTGCAGTTTCTGCGGGAAGAGCGACAGGGCTTGCGGGTTGTTGTTCTCGTCGAGTGCGGTCAGCCAGTTGGCGATCGCGGCGTCGTAGCGTGCGGTATGGGTAAAGGCCTTCTTGGCCAGTCCGAAGCGGGTCGCCAGGGTCAGGGCGCCGTCGTTGGCCTGCATCTCGGCGAGCAGTGCGCTGTAGTCTTCCGGGTCGGTGACGACGGCGACGCCGGCGTAGTTCTTGGCCGACGAGCGGACCATGGCCGGGCCACCGATGTCGATGTTCTCGATGGCGTCTTCGAGCGTCACATTGGCTTTGGCCACGGTTTCGCGGAAGGGGTAAAGGTTGACGCAGACCAGATCGATCATCGGAATGCCGTGTTGCTCGATGGTGGCCAGATGTTCGGGCAGGTCACGACGTGCCAGAATGCCGCCATGCACTTTCGGGTGCAGGGTCTTGACGCGGCCGTCGAGCATTTCCGGGAAACCGGTGTA
>CAYTWY010000147.1:0-3232 GCA_964440925.1 uncultured Propionivibrio sp.
CCGTGAAGGCGGTCGTACCGTCGGCGCCGGCGTCGTCGCCAAAATTATCGAGTAATTCTTAATTTCGGGGCGGATGTCAGTTCCGCTCCGGTCGCTCTTTGGGAACCAAAATGCAAAATCAGAAAATTCGCATCCGTCTGAAAGCCTTTGACTATCGCCTGATCGATCAGTCGGCGCAGGAGATTGTTGAAACCGCGAAGCGTACCGGAGCGGTCGTGCGCGGCCCTGTGCCGTTGCCGACCCGGATTCAGCGTTTTGACGTGTTGCGTTCGCCGCACGTTAACAAGACGTCGCGCGATCAATTCGAAATCCGTACGCATTTGCGCCTGATGGACATCATCGATCCGACCGATAAGACGGTTGATGCGCTGATGAAGCTGGATCTTCCGGCTGGCGTTGATGTGGAAATTAAGTTGCAGTAACTGTTTGATTGCGGCTATAATCGCCGCCTTTCGTCGGGGAGCGTCGTTGGCGCTGCCCATTTTGACTTGTATCGCTCGCCGGCCAATCGTAGCCGGCTAGAGGAGAATAACCATGAGTCTAGGCCTTGTCGGGCGCAAGGTCGGCATGACGCGCATTTTTACCGATGACGGAGTTTCCGTTCCGGTAACCGTGCTCGACGTGTCGAACAATCGAGTCGCCCAGATCAAAACGCCTGAGAGCGACGGCTATGCGGCTGTCCAGGTGGCATTTGGCATGCGTCGTGCTACGCGCGTCACTAAGTCCCTGGCGGGGCATTTTGCCAAAGCCGGCATCGAAGCGGGTTCGGTGCTGAAAGAGTTTCCGGTTTCGGTCGAAGATCTTTCGGCGCTGAAGCCTGGCGATCAGATCGGCGTGTCCATTTTTTCCGTCGGTCAACTGGTCGATGTGACCGGTCAGACGATCGGTAAGGGCTTTCAGGGCGGCATCAAGCGCCATCATTTTAAGTCGCAGCGCGCCACGCACGGCAACTCCGTGTCGCATAACGCGCCCGGTTCCATCGGTATGAACCAGGATCCGGGTCGGGTTTTTCCGGGCAAGCGCATGGCGGGCCATCTTGGCGACGTGCAGCGGACCCAGCAGAACCTCGAGGTTGTTCGCGTTGATGTCGAACGTCAGCTGTTATTGGTCAAGGGTGCGGTTCCTGGCTCCAAAGGCTCGGATCTGGTTGTGCATCCTGCAGTCAAGGCGGGGGCATAATGGAACTCAAGCTGATTAATGAACAAGGTCAGGAAGCCAGCCGCGTGCAGGCCTCCGATGTGCTGTTTGGGCGCGAATACAACGAATCCCTGATTCATCAGGTGGTGGTTGCCTATCAGGCCAATGCGCGAAGCGGCAACCGGGCGCAGAAAGACCGTACGCAAGTCCGGCATACGACGGCCAAGCCGTTCCGGCAGAAAGGCACCGGACGCGCGCGTGCCGGTATGTCGTCTTCGCCGTTGTGGCGTGGCGGCGGTCGTGTCTTCCCGAATTCGCCGGACGAGAACTTCAGCCAGAAGCTGAACAAGAAAATGTACCGTGCCGGCATGGCGTCGATTTTCTCGCAGCTGGTGCGTGAAGATCGTCTGGCGGTAGTCGATAGCATCGCTGTCGAGGCTCCGAAGACCAAACTCTTCGTCGAAAAGATCAAGGGCATGGGCTATGACTCGGTGCTGGTGATTACCGATAACCTGGATGAGAACGTGTTTCTCGCGTCGCGCAATCTGCCCAACGTGCTGGTTCTGGAAGTCAATGAGGCCGATCCGGTGTCGCTGGTCCGCTTCCCCAAGGTGCTGATGACCAAGGGTGCGCTCGCCAAGTTTGAGGAGATCCTGGGATGAATCAACAACGTCTGATGCAAGTGTTGCTTGCGCCGCAGATCTCCGAAAAGGCGACCTATGTGGCCGACAAGAACGAGCAGGTCGTGTTCCGTGTCGTCTCCGATGCCACCAAGCCGGAAGTGAAGGCGGCTGTTGAGTTGCTGTTCAAGGTGGAAGTCGAGTCGGTGCAGATCGCCAACGTCAAGGGCAAGCACAAGAGGTTTGGTCGCAACACGGGTAGCCGCAAGGATTGGAAGAAGGCTTACGTCTCCCTGAAAGCTGGCCAGGAAATCAATTTCGTCGATGGAGGTGCTGCATAATGGCTCTCGTCAAGGTTAAGCCAACATCGCCGGGGCGCCGTGCCGTCGTCAAGGTCGTCAGTCCGAATCTGCACAAGGGTGCGCCGTTTGCCGGTCTTGTTGAGTCGCAATCGAAGCAGGCCGGGCGTAACAACAACGGTCGTGTAACGACGCGTCATCAGGGTGGTGGGCATAAGCAGCACTATCGGCTGATCGACTTCAAGAGAACCAAGGACGGTATTCCGGCCAAGGTCGAACGTCTTGAGTATGATCCCAACCGGACGGCCAATATCGCGTTGCTTCTGTACGTCGACGGTGAGCGCCGCTACATCATCGCGCCGAAGGGCATGGTTGTTGGACAGCAGGTCATGAGTGGTTCCGAGGCGCCGATCAAGTCTGGAAATGCTTTGCCGATCCGCAACATCCCGGTTGGCACGACGATCCACTGTGTTGAGATGATTCCTGGCAAGGGTGCGCAATTGGCGCGTTCGGCGGGTACCTCGGCACAGCTTCTGGCGCGTGAGGGCGTCTATGCTCAGGTTCGCTTGCGTTCCGGAGAAATTCGCCGGGTGCATGTCGAATGTCGTGCGACGATCGGTGAAGTCGGCAACGAGGAGCATAGCCTGCGCTCGATCGGCAAGGCCGGCGCCAACCGCTGGCGCGGTATTCGCCCGACGGTGCGCGGTGTGGTCATGAACCCGGTGGATCACCCGCATGGCGGTGGTGAGGGTCGGACCGCGGCAGGGATGCATCCGGTCAGCCCGTGGGGTACCAAGACCAAGGGTTATCGTACTCGCAGCAACAAGCGCACGACTTCGATGATCGTGCAGCGCCGTCACAAACGCTAAGGGATAGAGAACTATGGGACGTTCTGTTAAAAAGGGCCCGTTCGTCGATGCCCATCTGATCAAGAAGGTCGAGGCGGTTCGCGCAACCAGCGACAAGCGCCCGATCAAGACGTGGTCGCGTCGTTCGACGGTGCTGCCGGATTTCGTCGGTCTGACGATTGCCGTGCATAACGGCAAGCAACACATCCCGGTGTATGTCACCGAAAACATGGTCGGGCACAAGCTCG
Source organism: uncultured Propionivibrio sp. (assembly GCA_964440925.1). GTDB lineage: Bacteria > Pseudomonadota > Gammaproteobacteria > Burkholderiales > Rhodocyclaceae > Propionivibrio. The sequence goes on from CAYTWY010000147.1 coordinate 3,153, forward strand.
GCGAGTTTTCCCTGACGCGCACCTTCAAGGGCCATACCGCCGGCAAGAAGGCGAAGAAGTAAAGGAATGGATATGGAAAC
>CAYTWY010000148.1:0-3223 GCA_964440925.1 uncultured Propionivibrio sp.
AACTCTTCAGTTCAATCTCTGTTTAAACTCTCGCTTGACGTCCTGCAAATCCTTTTACAGATCCACAGACTTTTTACATCGTGCGAGTTACTTCATCTCTTTGCGTTATGCCGAAGCATATTCAACCAGACCAAGAACCCACACCTATCGATTGTCAGATTTTTAAAGAGCTTGTAAATCAGCAAGTTATCTTGCTTGCTTCACTGCATCAGCAGCGAAGGTGCGCATTATACAGACGTTTTTCAGTTCGTCAACCCTTTTCAGGGTTTTTTGCGTTGTCGGTTTCGACTCGGCAAGCGCATATAACTTATTGATTATTTTTGCTTTTTCTTCGCTGCGTCAGCAACGAAAGATGCGCATTATACAGGGCTGGGCACGGGCGTCAACACCTTCCGCCACATTTCGCGTATATTTTTCCCGTAATCAAATTAATCTGCTGTTTTTAAACAGCATTTTCATGAAAAAATGATCCGGGCAAACTTGCGCTTGCCGACCTGGATCACTAGATCGACAGGCCCGGCAAAAACCAGCGCCTTGTCTTCCACCTTAACCCCATCGATTCTCACACCACCTTGCTCAACCATGCGCAGAGCCTCGGAGGTGCTCGCCGTCAGGCCGGATTGCTTGAGCAGCTGAGCCACGCTCAAACCGCCTTCCTGCGCTGCAAGACGGACTTCCGGAAGGTCGTCGGGAATCGCTCCGTGACGGAAGCGCGCATTGAAATCCGCCAACGCCGCCTCGGCCGCAGCGCGGCCATGAAAGCGGGCCACGATTTCCTGCGCCAACAAAACCTTGATGTCGCGCGGATTTTGCCCGCCGGCAACGTCGCGCTTGAAAGCCGCAAGCTCTTCCATGGAACGGAACGAGAGCAGGTCGTAATAGCGCCACATCAGATCGTCGGAAATCGACATCAGCTTGCCGAAGATCTCGCGCGGTGCTTCGCTGATGCCAACATAATTACCCAGCGACTTGGACATCTTGTTGACCCCGTCCAGGCCTTCGAGCAGCGGCATCATCAGGACGCACTGCGGCGCCTGCCCATAGTGTTTCTGCAACTCGCGTCCGACAAGGAGGTTGAATTTCTGGTCGGTTCCGCCCAATTCGACATCGGCCTTCATGGCGACGGAATCGTATCCCTGGCACAGCGGGTAAAGGAATTCGTGAATGGCGATGGGAATCCCGCCGCGATAACGCTTGCAGAAATCGTCCCGTTCCAGCATTCGCGCCACCGTGTGCGAAGCAGCAAGGCGAATCATGCCCGCCGCACCAAGGCCATCGATCCACTTCGAGTTGAAGCAAATTTCCGTTTTCTCCGGATCAAGAATCTTGAATACCTGCTCCTGATACGTCGCCGCGTTCTCAAGCACCTGTTCGCGCGACAACGGCGGCCGCGCCGCGTTCTTGCCGCTCGGATCGCCGATCATCGCGGTAAAGTCGCCGATCAGGAACATCACGTGATGCCCCAGATCCTGGAAATGCTTCAGTTTGTTGATCAGAACCGTATGCCCCAGATGCAAATCGGGCGCTGTCGGGTCAAAGCCCGCCTTGACACGCAGCGGACGGCCGCTTTTCAGCTTTTCCGTCAATTCCGCCTCGATCAACAACTCATCCGCCCCCCGCTTGATCAGGGCAATACTGTCTTCAACCGCACCCATGCAAACCTCTTCACATTCACGCTTCGCCAATTCTTGCGGAAGCATTTTTTTGTTAGACTGCCAAAAGTTTTTTCTGGTAGTCGCTATGGACAAATACAAGAGCCCGATTCTAGCGCATTCCCGCCCGGCAATCGAACGCCTGCGCCGACACCGTTGGGCTGCAGCGGGCGTCGGCGGTTTCGCCCTGCTCGGGATGATGGCGGCATTCGCCCTGGTGCCGGCGGAAAGCCAGGTCACGGTTGCACAGCAAACGGTTCTTGAGCAGTTGGCCGTCCCTGTGCTCACCCCTGTAGACACCTCGCTCAAGGATGCGGTTTTCCTGCACGAGGAGCGTATCCTCGCCTCCGATACCCTGTCATCCGTGCTTGCCCGCCTGGGAATCGACGATCCGGCAGCGCTCGAATTCATCCGCCGGGACGCGACAGCTCAGACTCTTGCCCGGCAATTGCGTCCCGGCAAGGTGGTTACAGCCAGGACACGCGACGACGGGCAACTCATTGCCCTGCACTTCCCTCTCAACGGCCGCGACGCAACGCTGCTTGTCGAACGAACGGAAAACGGTTTTTCGGCCAGCGAAAGAATCCTCCCGCTGGAAACACAGATCGTCGTCAAATCCGGAGAAATTCGCAGTTCGTTGTTCGCCGCCACGGATTCGTCCGGTATCCCGGAAGGGATTGCCGTTCAACTGGCCGAGATTTTCAGCGGCGACATCGATTTTTACCGCGACCTGCGCAAAGGCGATCGTTTCCACCTGGTCTATGAAACCCTCTGCCAGCAGGGGCAAAGCACGCGTGCCGGACGCATCCTGACGGCAGAGTTCATCAACAATCAGAAAACTTACAATGCTTTCTGGTTCCAGGGCGAAGACGGCAAGGGCGGTTATTACTCCGCCGACGGAAAAAACCTGCGCAAAGCCTTTCTCCGCTCACCGCTGGAGTTTTCACGGGTCACCTCGGGTTTTTCGCCTGCCCGGCTTCACCCGGTCCTGAAAATCATGCGTGCGCACAAGGGCATCGACTACGCCGCGCCGATCGGAACCAAGGTACGCTCGGTCGCCGACGGCAGCGTGGAGTTTGCCGGCTGGCAGGGCGGCTACGGCAACCTCATCGTCATCCGCCACCAGGGCGCCTTCTCGACCGCGTACGGCCACCTGAGCCGTTTTGCCCCGGGAATCAGGAAGGGCAGTCGCGTCAGCCAGGGAGAGACCATTGCCTATAGCGGGCAGACCGGAATTGCTTCGGGACCGCATCTGCACTACGAATTCCGGGTCAATTCGCAACAGGTCAATCCGCTGGCAACAACCCTGCCGGCCGCGATTCCGCTCAACGCCTCGCAGACAGCACGCTTCAAGGAGTCCATCGAGCCGCTCAAAGCGCAACTTGCCCTGGCGCGGCAGATCAACCTGGCTTCGACCGAGTAAGACATGTAGTGCGCAATAAAAAAGGTGGCCTGCGCCACCTTTTTTATTGCATTGCGGCCGTCCGGGGTCAAACTGAAAACGACGAGCCGCAACCGCAAGTCGAAGTAGCGTTCGGATTCTTGATCACGAACTGCGCCCCTTCCAGCCC
>CAYTWY010000149.1:0-3181 GCA_964440925.1 uncultured Propionivibrio sp.
ATCAGTGCTTCGGCAATTTGCGCGAGATACGGTAGCTTGGCGAGGGTTGTGGCGTCAAAAACGCCGCCACTGACCGCGTCGAGTGTCAGCGCCCCCCACAGGGTATCGTTCAGGCACAGGCGGACGCCCAGGCAATCATGTACGGGCAGCGGTTCGCCGAGATGGTTGTCAAGCAAACCATCGTACGGGTCAGGACGCGAATCGCCGGGCGGAAAGTGAACCGGTGCCTTGCTCGACAGGATCAGATCCAGACGGGGGTGATAGCGGATTTCGAAACGCCGTCCGAGCGTTTCATGCGCGAGTCCGGCGACGGCCACGGGACGCAGGAACTCGCCCTCGCATTTCAACACCCCGACAGCGCCGCACGCGACATGGCTGCGAATCGCCCGCGCCAGATGCTGCAGGCGCGTAGGCAACGATGATTCAACACGTAACTCGGGCAGTAATTCAGTCAGCGGTAGCGGCGGGGTCATTTTTACCCTTACGGTTAGTTTTACCCGATTATATCAGGGTAAAACTAACCACGCTGAAAATATTTCCATACGAATCAATGCACTAATCTCTGGCACAGGGCTTGCTAAATGCTTGTCACGCGGGCGCTGGCGGAAACCGCAACGGGACGTACCGGGCCATGCGAGCGACACGATTCCATCGTTCAATTTTCTAACAGACAAGGATATTTTATGTTTTGCGTGCAATGTGAACACACCATCCGTACTCCCCAGGGCAATGGCTGCAGCTTCGCGCGCGGCATGTGCGGCAAGACCAGCGAAGTTTCTGATCTGCAGGACATGCTGGTTCATCTGCTGCAAGCCGTATCGACCTACGCCGTCGCCGCACGCAAGGTCGGCATCATCAATGCAGAGATCGACGCCTACGTTCCGCAGGCCTTTTTCTCGACGCTGACCAACGTCAACTTCGACGCCGAGCGCATCATCGACTTCAGCCGGCGTGCCGACAATTATCGCAACGAGTTGCGTGCGGTTTATGAAGCCAGCTGTTTGGCGCAAGGGGTGAGCGCCGAGCCACTGCCGCCTGCCGCGCACTACAGGCTGCCCGAGGCGAAAACGGTAATGCTCAGCGACGCCATGTCGTTCACGCTCAACCGGCAACGGAATGAAGTCGGCGACGATGTGATCGGCTTGCGTCTGCTCTGCCTGTATGGCCTCAAGGGCGCCGCAGCCTACATGGAGCATGCGCGGGTGCTGGGACAAAGCGATGCCCTGGTGGCTGGACGCTTCCATGAAATCATGGCTTACCTTGGTTCACAACCGGACGATGCGGGCGCCCTGTTCCAGTGCGCAATGGACATCGGAACACTCAACTACCGCGTCATGGAAATGCTCGACAAGGGCGAAACCGAGACCTTTGGTCATCCACAACCCACGCGGGTCAATACACAGCCGATCAAGGGCAAGGCCATGCTGGTTTCCGGGCACGACCTGCATGACCTCGAACTGATCCTGCAACAGACCGCAGGTAAAGGCATCAACGTCTACACCAACGGTGAAATGCTGCCGGCGCACGCCTATCCGGCATTCAAGAAGTATCCGCATCTGGTCGGCAACTACGGCACTGCCTGGCAGAATCAGCAAAAGGAATTCGCCGCATTTCCCGGCGCCATCGTCATGACCTCGAACTGCATCATTGATCCGACGGTCGGCCAATACAATGCCCGTATTTTCACCCGCAGCATCGTTGGCTGGCCGGGGGTAGCCCATATCGAAGGCAGCGACTTCTCGGCCGCCATCGACAGCGCACTGGCACAGCCAGGCTTCACCACCGACGCCGTACCCGTTTATACCACCACCGGCTTTGCCCGCAACGCCTTGATGGAAGCCGCGCCGGCGGTCATCGATCAGGTCAAGGCCGGGCACATCAAGCACTTCTTCCTGGTTGGCGGTTGCGACGGAGACAAAAAGGAACGCAGCTATTACGCCGATCTGGTCAAGGCCGCGCCGAAAGACACGGTGATCCTGACCCTGGCCTGCGGCAAGTTCCGCTTCAATACGCTGGAGCTGGGCGACATCAACGGCATCCCGCGCCTGCTCGACGTCGGTCAGTGCAACGATGCCTACTCGGCAATCCAGCTGGCACTGGCGCTGGCCGAGGCCTTCGGCTGTGGGGTCAATGACCTGCCCTTGTCGCTGGTGTTGTCGTGGTTCGAGCAGAAGGCCATCGTCATTCTGCTGACGCTGCTGTCGCTGGGCATCAAGGACATTCGCGTCGGCCCCACCGCACCGGGTTTCCTGACCCCGAACCTGATCGGCGTCCTGAACCAGAAATTCGGCCTGCGGCTGATCTCGACCGTCGAGGATGATCTCAAGGACATGCTCGCCGCCTGAGGCTAATCGACCCCGGATCGCCGCCACACCGGCGATCCGGCCTTTGACTGCACACCCATGAATTCCGAAAACATATCAAGCACAGGGCAGGGCGATTCGGCGCTGCGCTGTATCGCCCGCCGACAAGAGACAGCGGACACATTCAGTTTCGATCTGGTCGCCGAAGATGGCCGGTCATTCGACTTTCTACCCGGTCAGTTTGTCCTGATCGGCGCCGACATTGAGGGGCAAACGTTATGGCGAGCCTATTCGATATCGTCCAGCCCGAGTCGTGCACAATCGATCACGATTACCGTCAAGTCGCTTGCCGGCGGACGGGTATCGTCCTGGCTGTGTTCTACCCTGACCCCCGGAATGCGGTTATCGGCGCTGCCGCCGAGCGGCAGCTTTGTCCTCTCGCCAGAGGCGCTGCCACCGGCTGTGGCGCTACTGTCCGCCGGTTGCGGCATCACGCCGGTGATGTCGATGCTCCGCTGGCTTCTGGAAAACCGTCCGGAAATCGCGGTTCATTTCATCCACAGCGCGCGCGACGAAACGCATCTGATTTTTGCTGACGAACTGCACGAACTGGCCGCCCGACATCCTCAACTGAGGCTGCATTTCTTTCTCAGTCGCGGCCATGGCCAACGGACATGCCACACCGGACGCCTTGATGCCACAAGGCTGGCAGCACTTCTGCCAGCCGATAGCGCGTTGAAAGCCTTCATTTGCGGCACTGATGCGTACGTAACGCAGGTGGCAGGCTGGTTGTCAGCGCAAGGCCACCCGTCCGCGAATATTGCTCAGGAAAGCTTTACGCCGGGCTGCCGCCCGGATGAACCGCCGGGCGAGGCTTT
>CAYTWY010000150.1:0-3122 GCA_964440925.1 uncultured Propionivibrio sp.
GCCCCCGGCTATGACCACATCACCAGCGGCATCGGCGCCGCCATGATCGGCTGGTTCGGCACCGCCATGCTCTGCTACGTCACGCCGAAAGAGCATCTCGGCTTGCCGGACAAGAACGACGTCAAGGAAGGCATCATCACCTACAAGCTTGCCGCGCACGCCGCCGATCTCGCCAAGGGGCACCCCGGCGCGCAGATTCGCGACAATGCCATGAGCAAGGCGCGCTTCGAGTTCCGCTGGGACGACCAGTTCAACCTCGGTCTCGACCCGGACAAGGCCCGGAGCTTCCACGACGAGACCCTGCCCAAGGAATCGGCCAAGGTCGCCCACTTCTGCTCGATGTGCGGCCCGCACTTCTGCTCGATGAAGATCACCCAGGACGTACGCGACTTTGCCGCAAGCCAGGGCATTGATGAGCAGGCGGCGCTGGAGAAGGGCATGGAGGTCAAGGCCATCGAATTCGTCAAATCCGGGGCGGAGGTTTACCGCAAGGTGTAGAACGCCGGGGGCTCGGCCGCGCAGTTTTGGCTTCCGTGTCGCCGAAGGGGGCGACGATGGCTTGGTGCAGGCTTTCATGCGGATTGGTTGGTTCGGACGTCCGGGGAAAAGCTGCTAGCATGATGGAAGTAGGCGCCTGCATCCGCAGGTCGATCGTCGAGGAGAAACGGAGATGATGAGAGTGAAAGCCTGTTGCGGCCTGGTCCTGATCTTTTTCCTCGGAACGGTGCTCCCGCTTCGTGCCGCCGAAACCGGCCGCCCCCTGATGGTGGGTATGGAACTGGCCTATCCACCGTTCGAGATGACCGATGCGCAGGGCAAACCGGCCGGAATCAGCGTCGATATGGCGCGAGCGCTTGGAGAGCGTCTCGGACGCCCGGTGCTGATTCGCAATATCGCGTTCGACGGGCTGATTCCGGCGCTCAAGACCGGCAAGGTCGATCTCGTCATTTCCTCGATGACGGCGACGGCCGAGCGGGCGCAGGCGATCGATTTTTCCGACCCCTATCTGGCGACCGGGCTGTGCCTGCTGCTGAACAAGGCTTCGAGTGCCAGGGGCATCGACGATCTTGACCGACCCGGCGTGCGGGTGGCCGTCAAACGCGGAACCACCGGGCATCTGTATGCCAGCCAGCGTCTGAAGAAAGCCGAACTGCTGGTGCTCGACAAGGAGTCGGCAGCGGTGCTGGAAGTGGCGCAGGGCAAGGCCGAAGCGTTCATTTACGACCAGATGTCCACCTACCAGAACTGGCGGCGCCACAAAGCGACGACCCGTGCGGTGCTGGAACCTTTCCAGAAAGAAGCCTGGGCAGTTGGCCTGCGCCAGGGCGACGAGGAAATGAAGCGGCAGGTCAACGAATTCATCCGCGAATACCGCGCCCGTGGCGGCTTCGAGCAACTCGGCGAGCGTTACCTGAAAGAGATGAAGGACGAGTTCAAGCGTCTGGGTTACGCGTTCTTCCTCTGACTCTTTCGCCAGCGACCCGGACACGACCTTGAATCTCCTGCGCGCACAGCGGAACGGACAAACGCTGGCCGCCGTCATCGTGTCGTGGGGGCTGGTGGCCTTGCTGAGTACGGCGCTGCTCGGCTTCGCGTTCAGCCGGGTGCATTATGGCTGGAACTGGGAGGCCATCTGGCCGTACCGGCAGAAATTCCTGCAAGGCTGGCTGATGACCCTTAGCCTGTCGGCCGCGTCTTTGCTGCTCAGTGTGCTGATCGGCCTGCTTACTGCCCTGGCGCGGCGTTCCCTCTTCCTGCCCCTGCGCTATGCCGCCGTACTTTACGTTGAAGTGATTCGCGGAACGCCCTTGCTGGTGCAGATACTCATCCTGTTTTACGTCATCGCCAATGCCTTCGGCGTCGACAATCGGTATTTGGTCGGCGTGCTCACCCTCTCCCTGTTTGCCGGAGCCTATCTGGCCGAGATGATCCGCTCCGGCATTGAAAGCATCCGCGATTCGCAACTCGAATCAGCCCGCGCCATCGGCCTGACGCGCGGCCAGACCTATCGCCATGTCATCTTCCCGCAAGTGCTGCGCCAGCTTCTCCCGCCGCTCACCGGGCAGTTCGCCTCGATCATCAAGGACTCCTCGCTGCTCTCGATCATCGCCGTCAGCGAATTTACCCTCAACGCCCAGGAAGTGAACGCCTTCACCTACAGCACACTGGAAAGCTATCTGCCGCTGGCGCTGGGCTACCTGTTGCTAACTTTGCCGATCTCCCTCGCCAGCCGGGTTCTTGAACGGAGATTCCACTTTGCGACTTGAGCTAGAGGGCGTTGGCAAGCAATTCGCCACGCAGCAGGCCTTGCGCGATGTCAGCCTGAGCCTGCCCGAATTCCAGGCGCTGGCCATTATCGGCCCCTCCGGCGGAGGCAAGACCACGCTGCTGCGTATCCTCGCCGGGCTGGAGACGCCGGAGAGCGGCGTGGTGCGCATTGACGGACAGACTATGGATTTTTCCGGCGACTCACTGCTCGCGCATCGCCGGAGTATCGGCACCGTCTTCCAGGCCTACAACCTCTTCCCGCACCTGACGGCACGCGAGAACGTCATGCTCCCGCTGATCCATGTACACGGCCAATCGGTCGCGCAAGCACAAGCCACGGTCGACGCCCTGTTCGAGCGCTTCCACCTCGCGCCACACGCCAGCCAGCGGCCGGCCGAACTCTCCGGTGGTCAGCAGCAACGGGTCGCCATCGTGCGCGCCATCGCCATCAAACCGCGCTTTCTCCTCTTCGACGAACCGACCTCCGCGCTTGACCCGGAGATGACCGCTGAAGTGCTCGACCTGATTGCCGAACTGCGCGCCGAAGGTCGGCCGCTGATCATCGTCACCCACAACATGGGCTTCGCCCGCCAGCTCTCTGATTACGCCCTGTTCATCGCCGAAGGCCGGGCGCTGGAACACGGCCACTCAAGCGCCCTGTTCAACCAGCCCCAGCATCCCCTGCTGCAGAATTTCCTTGCACGCGTGCTGCGCTATTGATGCCGATGGCAAGCGCCGCAATCCTTGCCAGAATGACGGATAAATTGTTTAATTGGGGTTCGTTTTTTTGTTATGGATGATCAGTAGTGTCCCAACGTTAATCGAAGAGGATCAACTGGTTGGGATTTTCCGGT
>CAYTWY010000151.1:0-3113 GCA_964440925.1 uncultured Propionivibrio sp.
GCTCTTGCCCGTCTGTAAATGGTGCCTCTTGACGCTCGGGGGTGAATTAAGTTTTAATGACCGATCGGTTATTTATATCCCTGTTGCCTTGCCCGACGCGCCGTTTCCCCGCGACGCCTTCCCGGGGCGCGCATTTCCCGAACGAAAGAAATTCAACGATGAAAAATGATGGCAAGGCCTCTTCGGCGCATGTTTCCGCTTCCCCTCCGCCGGGGCGCCAGCAAAAGACCCGCAGGGTGTTTGCGGCAGCGCTTCTGGTCATCCTGTTGCTTCTGGCCTACCGCGGCTGGTGGGCCAGGACGCATGTTTCGAGCGATAACGCGCAGATCGAGGGGCATATCGTGCCGGTTGCCGCGCGCATCGGCGGCTATGTGCTGAAGGTGCCGGTGACCGATAACCAGGCGCTGCGACGCGACGATCTGCTTGTCGAACTCGATCCGCGCGATTTCCAGGCGCGTGTGGCTCTGGCTGAGGGGGATTTCCGCCAGGCGCAGCTTTCTGCCGGCAGGGATGGCCAGCCGGGGGTGGCGCTGGCGCAGATTGGCGCGGCGCAGGCCAGTGCGGCGTCGGTTCTGGCGCAGACGCGCAACATCGAGGCGCAGATCGTCGAGGCGCGCGCCAATGTCGATCGTGCCCGGCGTGACCATGCGCGCGCCCGCGATCTGGCGGCGCAGAAAATGGTCAGTCCGGCGGCGCTCGATGCGGCCGAGACGACGCTCAAGGCGGCCGAAGCGCACGTCAGTGCGCTGGAAGCGCAGCTGCGTAGTACGCGCGAGTCGGCTTCCGCCGCCGGGCAGCAGGTGGCGGTTTCCGCCGCCGGTTTGAAGGCGGCGCAAGCCAAGGTGCTTTCGGCGGAGGCCAGCCTAGCACTGGCGCGCAATCAGCTGGCCGATACGCGTGTGCTGGCGCCGGCTGCCGGAGTGGTGAGCAAGAAAGCCGTCGAGCCGGGGCAGATGATCCAGGCCGGGCAGACGCTGATGTATCTCGTGCCGACCGAGGAACTCTGGGTGAGCGCCAACCTCAAGGAAACCGAGCTTGAGCGCGTCAAGCCAGGACAGGCGGTGGATGTCGAGGTCGATACTTACCCCGATCTCCAGCTCACCGGGCGTGTCGAATCGTTCAGCCCGGCCACTGGCGCGCGTTTTACGCTGCTCCCGCCGGATAATTCGACCGGCAATTTCACCAAGGTTGTGCAACGCGTGCCGGTCAGAATCGCCCTGGATAAATTGCCGGGCGATACGCCTTTGCGTCCGGGTATGTCGGTGACGGTGACCATTCATACCCGATGAAGGCGTTTTTTCCTTCGCTGTGCCGTTCGTCGACCCCCGACGAGGTCTATGCCAACCGCTTCATCATTGCGATAACGGTGACCTTGGCGTGCGTCCTCGAACTTGTCGATACCAGTATCGTCAATGTTGCCGTTCCGCACATGATGGGGTCTCTCGGCGCTTCGCTCGATGAGATCACCTGGGTTTCGATCGGCTATGTGGTGGCCAACGTCATCGTTTTGCCGATTTCCGGTTTCCTGTCGCATGTCTTCGGCCGGCGTAATTATCTGACGTTGTCGATCATGCTGTTTACCCTGTCGTCGTTCGCGTGTGGCAGTTCGTCTTCGCTCGGCGCGCTGGTGTTCTGGCGCATCGTGCAGGGGCTGGGTGGCGGCGGCTTGATCGCCACGGCGCAGGCGACCATTTTCGAGACTTTTCCGCGCAAGGAAACGGCAACCGGGATGTCGATCTTCGGCATGGGCATCATGACCGGCCCGATGCTGGGGCCGACGCTGGGGGGCTGGCTGACCGACCAGTATTCCTGGCCGTGGATTTTTTACATCAATCTGCCGCTCGGCGCGGCGGCCCTGCTGATGACCCTCGTCTATGTTCCGGAGTCGCGCTTTCGCCGCCACATCGAGCGCATCGATTACCTTGGTCTGCTGATGATGTCGGTCGGCATTGGCTGTCTGCAGCTTTTTCTCGAACGCGGTGAGCGGCTGGAATGGTTTGATTCTGCGGAAATCACCTTTTACGCGTTCACCAGCGTTGCCGTTCTCGGGGCCTTCGTCATCCGCCAGCTGGAAAGCGCGCATCCGCTCGTTGATTTTCGCCTGTGCAAGGATCTCCAGTATTCGGCCGGGCTGGCCATGACCTTCTTTCTCGGCGTTTCGCTGTTTTCGACCGTGTTCATCTTTCCCGTCTACGTCCAGACGCTGATGGGGTATACGGCCTGGCAGACCGGCCTGCTCATTCTGCCTTCGGCCATGGCCTCCGGTCTGATCATGCCGATTGCGGCGAAGATGATGTCGGCCGGCGTTTCGACACGTGCGCTGGTAGTCGCTGGCGTCGCGCTGTTTCTCTATTCGATGTGGGGGCATGCCCATTTCACCACCGAATCCGGGCTTTCCGACTTCCTCCTGCCGCTCATCCTGCGTGGCGTCGGGCTGGGCCTCATCTTCATGCCGCTCAATACGCTGACCATGGCCTGCATTTCGCCGTCGCTGCGTGCCGATGCCTCCGGACTGTACAACCTGACGCGGCAACTCGGCGGGAGTGTCGGCATCGCGGCTTCGGCGACGCTGTTTACCAGCTTCAGCAAAATCAAGTTCGCAACGCTCGGCGAGCATGTCGCCGGCAACAGCCTGCTCGGTCTGGAGCGTGTCGCCCAGTTCAAGGCCCGCTTGCTCAGCTTGGGGTCGCCGGAGGTGTTTGCCGACCTGAAGGCCAAGGCGCTGCTTAACGCGCAGATTCTCAAGCAGGCGCAGATGTTGTCTTTCGGCAAGCTGTTCCTGCTTTTCGGGCTGGGCATGCTGGTCGTTCTTCCCCTGCTGGTCTTCATGAACCGTCCCGGCATGGGCGGCGACGGCGCGGCGCATTGAGGTGGTGAGCGAACCACCGGCAGACGCCCGGGGCGACGTGGTAAAGTGGGCAACACGGGGGGTAATGGTGCGGAGTCGATTCGGGAATGGCATGAAGAAAACCGTGCGGGGGTTTCTTTCGGGGTTCGTCCTGCTGCTGACGATCAGTGTGGCGCGGGCGACCTTGTCGGGCGAAGTGATGACCGGGCAGAACTGGCAGACGGCGCCGAGGCATTCGGCCGGTCTTGCGCCCGATGCGTTAAAG
>CAYTWY010000152.1:0-3110 GCA_964440925.1 uncultured Propionivibrio sp.
GGGCTGAAAGGCGATGCCGTCGCTTCCGGCGAAGCCGCACTCGACGCCGTGCTGCAGGCCGAACAATGCGGCCGCCCCTTCGACGTGATTCTCCTTGACTGGCGCATGCCGGGCATGGACGGGTTCGCCACGGCGCGCCGCCTGGCCGAATTGCCGCTGCAATGCCGCCCGGCGCTGATCATGGTTTCCGCCGGCAGTTCGGCGCATTTCCCGGAAGGCATCGAGCATTCCGATTTCGCCGCATTCCTCGCCAAGCCGGTCACCTCGTCCTCGCTCTACGACGCGCTGATCGGCGTATTCCGTCCGGACGCCCTGCAGCAGGTGCACCGCCATGCGCTGGCGGCCGAAACCGACCTGTCCGGCTACCAGCATGCCTCGTTGCTGCTCGTCGAGGACAACCCGGTCAATCAGGAAGTCGCCCGCGACCTGCTCAGCATCGCCGGGATCAGCGTCGACACCGCCGAAGACGGCCTCGTCGCGCTGGACATGGCCGCCCGCCACCATTACGACCTGGTACTCATGGACATCCAGATGCCCCGCATGGACGGCATCGAGGCTACACGGCGCCTGCGCCTTCTGCCCGGTTACCAGTCGGTGCCGATTCTGGCCATGACCGCCAACGCCTTCTCCGTCGATCGCGAACGCTGCCTGGCCGCCGGCATGAACGACCACGTCGCCAAACCGATCGATCCCGAACAGCTGTTCGCCACCCTGGTGCGCTGGCTCAACCTATCCGGCGTCGAATGGTTCCCGCGCGAAACGCCACCGCCAGCACACACGGCCACGGCACTGCCCGCCGACAGCCCGGACAACCTCATCGACTGGAGCGGCCTGGAGCAGCGCTTCGACGGGCGCATCGAGTTCGTCGCCAAGCTGCTGCGTTCGGCCTTCAACTATTACCGCGACACCCCGCTGGAACTGGAACAGTGCATCGCTGCGCGCGATCTCGAGGGCATCGGACGCATTGCGCACGGTCTGAAGAGCACCGGCGGCAACCTGATGGCCAGGCGCCTGCGCGACCTGGCGCAGGAAACCAATGCCGCGATACGCCAGCAGGACGAAGCCTCACTCGATCTGGCGCGCCAGCTGCGCGTCGTGCTCAGCAGCCTGCTCGACGAATGCGGACGCTGGCTGGACGGCAACGCGGCCGAGGCCTCGCCGCAGAAAGGCAGCGCACAATGAAATACACCATCGTTGCCGTCGACGACCAGCCCGACAATCTGCTGGTGCTGGAGGACTGCCTGGGCACCGACTATGCCATCACCACCTTCAACCGCGGTCAGGATCTGCTCGATTACTTCGAGGCCGGAGGGCACGCCGACATCGTTCTGCTCGATATCGTCATGCCCATGCCGGACGGCTATACCCTGTGCAACTGGCTGAAATCAAACCCGCTGACACGCGACATTCCGGTCGTCTTCCTGACCAGTCTGGAAAGCCATACCGACGAAGCCTACGCCCTGTCGCAAGGCGCCGAGGATTTCATCCACAAGCCCTTCTCGCCGCCGGTAGTCATGGCACGCGTGCGTACCCAGATCCTGCTCAGTCAGACGCGCAAGGCTTTGCAGGACCAGAACAAGGGGCTGGAGAAACTGGTTGCCGAACGGACCCGCAAGATACAGGAGCAATCGGACGAACTGGTACACCGTACCGAGCAGCTCATTTCCGCACAAAGCGCCATCATCTCGGCTTTCTGCGCCCTGGTCGAGGCGCGTGATAACGAGACGGGCAATCATGTCCGGCGCACCCAGCACTACATTCTTCTGCTTTGTGAAGGCCTCAGCAAACACCCCCGTTTCGCCGCCGAACTCACGCAGCAGAACATCCAGCTGTTGTTCAAATCGGCCCCCTTGCATGACATTGGCAAAGTGGCTATCCCCGATTACATCCTGCTCAAGCCAGGCAAACTGTTGCCTGAAGAATGGGTGATCATGCAGCGACATGCCGAGCTTGGTGCCCAAGCCATTGCCGCAGCGCAGAAGGAACTCAGCGAGGGCAGCCTGTCGTTCCTCGAATACGCACGCCAGATGTCGCTCAGCCACCACGAGCGCTGGGATGGCACCGGCTATCCGCTCGGTCTGGCCGGCGACGCCATCCCGCTCGCCGGTCGGCTGATGGCCGTTGCCGATGTTTACGACGCGCTGATTTCATATCGGGTTTACAAGGCGCCCTATTCGCACGCCCAGGCGGTCGATATCATGCGCGCCGAGCGCGGCAAACAGTTCGACCCGGATATCCTCGACTGCATGCTGGCCAACGCCGCTCGCTTTGCCGATATCGCGCACTGCTTCGCCGACCCGCCGGACGCCCGCCGCTGAGTCAGGGCATCTACTGCGCCTCGGCCGCCTCGATCTGCCCGGCCAGCGTCAGCCACGCCTCTTCCTGGCCGGCGAGCTCGTCATCGACCTGCTTCAATTCGTTGCCAAGGGCGCTGATTTCTTCGCGTGGCAGCGGCGTCGAAAGCCGGGCTTCCAGCCCATGCTTGCGTGTTTGCAGATCGAGCATGAGTTGTTCGATTTTGCCCTGGTCGCGTTTCAATGTCTTGAGTTTGGCCGAGACCTTGCGGTTTTCGACGGGCGGTGGTGGTGCCTGCGTCGGCACGTCCCTGGCGTCTTTCAGGGAAGCCTTCAGTTCTTCGCGCACACGCTTGGCTTCATCGAGCAGATAACGCTGGTAATCATCAAGGTCGCCATCAAAGGGCTCAACACCGCCGCGCGTCACCAGCCAGAATTCGTCACAGACCGAGCGCAGCAGGGAGCGGTCGTGACTGACCAGCATCACCGTGCCTTCGAATTCGTTGAGCGCCATGGCCAGCGCTTCGCGCGTCGCCAGATCAAGGTGGTTGGTCGGTTCGTCAAGCAGCAACAGATTCGGGCGTTGCCAGACAATCATGCACAACACCAGCCGTGCCTTTTCGCCGCCGCTCATGGTGCCCACCGGCTGTTTGACCATGTCGCCACTGAAATTGAAGGTGCCGAGGAAGGTACGCAGATCCTGTTCGCGCCCGCTTTGCCCGGCAGGGAGTCCGGCTTTGGCCATGCGGATCATGTGTTCGAGCGGATTGTCCTGCGGCCGCAACACGTCGAGCTCCTGCTGGGCGAAGTAGCCGA
>CAYTWY010000153.1:0-3096 GCA_964440925.1 uncultured Propionivibrio sp.
CTGATGCTGGCGCAGGATACCGGCGGCGCGATTCGCGGCGTCGTGCGCGCCGATTTCTTCTGGGGGTTCGGTGCCGAGGCCGGCAGTCTGGCCGGACGGATGAAGCAGTCTGTCCAGATGTGGGTGCTGTTGCCGCCTGGGGTTGCGCCAAGGTGAAATCCACAACAATGAAACACGCCACATCCCGGAGACCTCATGCTCTTTGCCTTCCAGCCTTGCACAAGGCTGGAAGCGCCTGTTTGCGCGCCTCTCCGGCGGTCGTGTTTCCGGGTTTTCTCGCACCACCCTTCGTGGTCGCCCGTTGCTCGGCAGCCTGAATCAGGAAGCGCCCGACGACATGGAGCGCCCAGCAGCGGTAGCGCTGGCGGCGCCGTGGTGAGTCAATTCAAAACGGGCATTGGTGACAGAGGCCGTTTCTCAAGGCGAAGACGCGAAGGGTTTCGATCGGAATTACCGCTTCGTGCAGGGCAGCGCCAATCGGATAGGGGTGCTTTGCGTGTGTGAGCGGGTCGAAGACCTGCAGGTCGCCGAGTTCGACCGCGCGGGTCAATTGACGATCAATTTGACGGTAGGCGTCGTTGTATTCAGGCGGAATCCTACTGCTTGCGTTCGATTCGCATACTGATCTGGCCATCAGATTGGTTGCCACGGAGTATTTTATGTAGGCTGTTTCGGGGCGGGTCAGGGGGGGCATGGGGGTTCCCTTTCGCGAAGCAAGCGTTGTCAGGTGCGTGGGGGCGGACAGCCGCTGTGCTGCTGTCCGCCCGCCGGGTCAGACGATGCCTTGGGCCAGCATGGCCTCGGCAACCTTCACGAAGCCGGCGATGTTCGCGCCATTGACATAGCTGACCGAGCCGTCTTCGCGGCGGCCATGCAACAAGCATTGTTCGTGAATCTGGCACATGATGCCGTGCAGACGACGATCAACCTCTTCGCGGGTCCAGGAGAGGCGCATGGCGTTCTGGCTCATTTCGAGGCCGGATGTCGCGACGCCGCCGGCGTTGCTCGCTTTGCCGGGGGCAAACAGCACGCCGTTCGATTCGAACAGTTTGGTGGCTTCCAGTGTGCTCGGCATGTTGGCGCCTTCGGCAACGCACAGTACACCGTTGGCGATCAGGTTGCGTGCATCGCTTTCTTCCAGTTCGTTCTGTGTGGCGCAGGGAAGGGCGACTTGCGCCGGAACGTTCCACGGCCGGGTGTCGGGGAGGAATTTGGCGCCTATCTTGGTGGCGTATTCGCTGATCCGACCGTAGCGAACGTTCTTGATTTCCATGAGTTCGGCGAGTTTTTCCGGGGTGAAGCCGGCTTCGTCGACCACGGTACCGGAGGAGTCCGACACGGTGATGACTTTCGCGCCGAGGCTCATCGCCTTTTCGACGGCGTATTGCGCGACATTGCCAGAGCCAGAGACGCTGACGCGAAGACCGTCGAAGCTCATTTTCTTGAGTTTGAGCATTTCCTGGGCGAAATAGACCGTGCCGTAGCCAGTCGCTTCCGGGCGGATCAGGGAGCCGCCAAAAGGCAGTCCTTTGCCGGTGAAGATGCATTCGGAGCTGTTTTTCAGTTTGCGCATCATGCCCGAGAGGAAGCCTACTTCTCTTCCGCCGACGCCAATGTCGCCGGCCGGCACGTCAGTATCCGCACCGACGTGGCGGAACAATTCGCAGACGAAGGCCTGGCAGAAGCGCATGACTTCGCCGTTGCTCTTGCCTTTCGGGTCGAAGTCCGAGCCGCCCTTGCCTCCGCCCATCGGCAGGGTGGTCAGGGCATTCTTGAATGTCTGTTCGAAAGCGAGGAATTTGAGGATGGACTGGTTGACCGAGGGGTGAAAGCGCAGCCCGCCCTTGTACGGGCCGATAGCCGAGCTGTGCTGGATACGGTAACCGCGATTGACCTGTACTTGGCCTTTGTCGTCCACCCAGGAGACGCGGAAGACGATCATGCGTTCCGGTTCGACGATCCGTTCGAGCAGTCCGTTTTCGGCATATTTCGGATTCTTGCTGATAAACGGCCAAAGGCTTTCCATGACTTCGGTGACGGCCTGGATATACTCCGGCTGGTTCTGGTTATGTTGCCGGATTTTGCCAATGAAGCCGGCTAATGAAATGTCGCTCATTAATTCTCCTTGGGCGTGTGTCTATGCAGGTCGAGGCGCAGCGGGCTCATCTCGGGCGCCGTGCCGGTAGACTCTGCACCAGCAAAGTGCCGAAATCAACCAAAAAGCAGCAAGGAGCGAGTACGGTGTGGTAAATCGGCAATAGGTGGTCAAATGGATGCACCAATAGCGTGCATTTCGGGTTTCGCTCCTGACGTCTTTTGCGTTGCGCGGATGCCGGCGAGGCTTTCGCGTTATGCTATGAATCCGTCTATCCAGGAAACCGGTTTGTCCTCCTTATGTTGCCATCTTCAGCCCTAGCCGAGCCTTTCGTTCCCACAACGGGTCTGCCGGGACTCGATTCCGTGCTGCATGGAATCCAGCGTGGCGACAACGTCGTCTGGCAGGTTCAGTCGCTCGACGAATACGCGGCGCTTGTCGCTCCGTATGTAGCCTCCGCCATTGCGCATAAGCAACGCCTGGTGTATTTCCGCTTCGCCGGGCATCCGCCGCTGCTTTGTGAAGGCCCCGCAGTGGTGGTTCATTATCCAAGGGCGGGAGACGGTTTCGATGCCTTTGTCGATCAGGTGCATTCGGTAATCGAGGCGGCCGGCCCGGAAACGATCTATGTCTTCGATTGTCTTTCCGCTCTCGCCGATGCGTGGCAATCCGACCGGATGATGAGCAATTTCTTCCGGCTGACCTGTCCAAGGCTGTTCGACCTTCATACGGTGACCTACTTCGCCATCCTGCGTAATACGCATGTGCTTTCGGCGTTGCAAATGATCATCGAGACGACGCAGTTCCTGCTCGATGTGTTCCGTTGCCGGAACAAGCTCTATATACGGCCGGTCAAGGTTCAACATCGCTCCGCCGCCGCGATGAATCTGATTCATGCCTGGGACGCGGGTGACGAGTTCCGGCCGGTCAGCGATAGCGGAACCGTCTCGGAGATTCTCGCCGGTTCCGGGTGGCCGGGGCTGGACGAGAATCAGATCGTC
>CAYTWY010000154.1:0-2990 GCA_964440925.1 uncultured Propionivibrio sp.
CGGCGGTCTCAACCTATATCCAGCTTCCGTTACCCACACAAAAGTCGGATGAATCCCAAATAAAAATGGAGTAACAGCAGAAGCCCTGGGATCAACCGACTCCAGGGCTTTTCCTCTTTTCCCCACCGGCGTGCCGAATCCCTGTTCCTTTTCCGACCTAACGATCCATCGCATGCCAACGCCGTAAAAGCAGTGAATTGCTCACTACCGACACAGAACTCATGGCCATCGCCGCGCCGGCAATCACCGGGTTCAGCATCCCCATGGCCGCCAGCGGTATTCCGAGCACATTGTAGACAAAGGCAAAGAACAGGTTTTGCCGGATCTTGCCGAGCGTCGCACGCGACAGGGCAATGGCGTCAGCCACACCATCGAGATCGCTGCGCATCAAGGTGATGTCAGCCACCTCGATGGCTGCATCGGAACCACACCCCATGGCCAGACTGATGTCTGCCGCCGCTAATGCCGGAGCATCGTTGATCCCGTCACCAACCATGGCCACCACGTTTCTCCCCGAACCGAGCGACTTGACCTGTTGCGCCTTGTCCGCCGGAGAAACACCGGCACGATAGTCGTCGATACCGACCTCGCGCGCAATCCGCGCCGCAATCATCGGATTGTCGCCGGTCAGCATGACCACCTGCACGCCCATCGCCCTTAAACGAGCCACCGCCTGGCGCGAAGTGTCGCGCAATGGATCAGCCATACCCAATAAGGCCAGCACGCGGTTTCCTTCAACCAGCAGCGCAACCGTCTTGCCTTCCTGTTGCAGACCTTCCACCTGCGCGGCCGGCCACTCGAGGCCGGCGAACCATTGCGGAGTACCGAGCCGCACGCTCCGGCCAGCAACGCATCCTGCCACGCCGTACCCGGGAGTGGCAGTAAACCCGGAAAGTTCCGGCAGACGTATCTCGCGTTTGCGCGCATAGGCCAGAACCGCCTTGGCCAGAGGATGCTCGGACCCCTGCTCAAGGCCGGCGGCCAAAGCCAATAGACCCTCCTCCGGCGAAGCCAGTGGAATCCAGTCGGTCAGTTCGGGTTCTCCGCGCGTCAGGGTGCCGGTCTTGTCCAGCGCCAGAACGCTGATCCTTTCCGCGCGTTCCAGCGCTTCGGCATTGCGCACCAGGATTCCGGCTCGTGCCCCCTGCCCGGTTCCCACCATGACCGCGGTAGGGGTCGCCAGTCCCAAAGCGCAAGGGCAGGCGATGACCAGAACAGAAACGGCATTAATTAGCGCCACACTGAAAACACCACCGAAAATCCACCACCCGAGCAGGGTCAACAAGGCAAGCGAACAGACCGTTGGAACGAAAACCGCCGCAAGCCGGTCAGCCAGTCGTTGCACCGGAGCTTTTGAAGATTGTGCTTCTGTCACTAGGCGGATAATCGCCGCCAGCAAGGTATGCTCGCCAACTCCGGTAGCGCGGCATCGTAACATCCCCTCACTGTTCATCGTGGCGGAGAAAACCCGATCGCCGGCGCACTTGAACAACGGCATGCTCTCGCCGGTCAACATGGCCTCATTGACGCTTGATGCCCCCTCGATCACCTCGCCATCAACCGGTACGCTCTCGCCCGGACGAACGATGAATACATCTCCGGGAACGATCTCCGCCACATCCACATCGACCAGTTGCGCATCGCGCTCGACTCGCGCGCGTTTCGGTTGCAGGCGAATCAGCGCTTCGATCGCCGTCATCGTTCGGCTCCTGGCTCGCACTTCGAGCAATTTGCCGAGCAGAACCAGGGCGATCACCATGACAGAAGCCTCGAAATAAACCGGCAGATCATGCCGCCCGGCAAGGGTGACAAACAGGCTGAAGAAATACGCCGCACTCGTTCCCAAGACGATCAGAACATCCATATTGGCGCCACCGGCACGCAACGATTTCCATCCACCGGCATAGAAGCGCCAGCCAATCCAGAACTGCACCGGGGAAGCCAGTCCGAGCTGCATCCAGCGCGGCAGGAAATTCTGGTGGTCATGCGCCGCAACGCCAGAAGCGGTAAACATCAGCAGCATCTGTATCAGGAAAGGCAAGGTCAGCGCCGCGGCGATCCAGAAACGTCGAAGCTCAGCACGAAAAGCAGCCTGCTTGTGCTCCTTTTCCTCAGCATGGGAATGCACATCGACGATACGGCCGACAAAACCGGCCTCGGCCACCGCCGCACACAAACCGTCGACATCCATCGTGCCCGGCTGGTAAAGCACCTGCGCCCGCTCAGCCGCCAGATTGACCTGCGCCTGTACTCCGGGCAAGGAATTGAGCACCTTTTCAAGACGCGCGGCACAGGCCGCACAATGCATTCCGCCAATGGCGAGCTGCACGCTCCGCCATGGCACGCTGAAACCGGCTTTCTCGATCGCCGAAACGATGTCTTGCGCCGATATCGTCGCTGTGGACAAGCAATCGACACGCACTCTTTCAGCCGCTAGATTGACCTGCGCCCGCACTCCGGGCAAGGAATTGAGTATTTTCTCGATGCGCACCGCACAGGCGGCGCAACGCAGGCCGCCAAGAGGCAAATCGAGACGACGAAATCCAGCGCGCTGGCTCATGCCATTCATTTCTCCAAAAACAGCGTCCGGGCAGAAAACGGGACTCCGATAACGCCCTCGTCCCCCTGGCTAATTCCAGCAGTTGTCGAAGTTTGCCATGGCGACAGAAAAAACAGGGGCGCAAATGCGGTATATTGCACATTGGATATCGTTGCCGGGGTCAGCCTCAGGCACTCAGCGCAGATATCCAGTGCGTCTGACGCAAAATCAGCGGCAAAGTTCTGTGCGGGAAAGAAGCAGGAACTCAAAGCGCGTCAGCACAGGCAAGCCATCGACAACGTCCGGCACAAGCTGGCAATTGAGACAAACCATGAGCCATGCGCCCATACGAACGATACGCGGCAAAAGGACAAAACGAAAAGGGTCAGCATTCAATGAATGCTGACCCTCGCATATCTGGCTCCCCGACCTGGGCTCGAACCAGGGACCT
>CAYTWY010000155.1:0-2966 GCA_964440925.1 uncultured Propionivibrio sp.
GACGCCGACTGCCGGCTCAATCTCGTAGCGCGTGATGACCGGCCCCGGATAGGCCGCCAGCACTTTCACCTGTACCCCGAAATCGGCCAGCTTGCGCTCGATCAGGCGCGAGGTGTAATCGAGCCCCTGGGGATCGACCTGCTCGGTCTGCTGCGGCGCGGGTTCAAGCAGATGCAGAGGCGGCAACAAACCGCCGGCAACCGCTTCGGGGAACAGTGGCACCTGGCGCTCGCGCTCCATGCGTTTTTCCGCTTTCACCGAACGCACCACCACCGGCTCCGGCACCTCGACCATGATTGGCTCGTGCGGCACGACCCGCCGCTTCTCGACTTCGACCACGGCGTCGCGTTCGCGTGCCACCTCGCGCCCGATGCGGCGATCCTGCCAGCGTTCGATCAGTTCCTGCACGGCACGGTACAAAAACTCCAGCAGGGCACCGAAACGTTCCATGGTGGAAACCCAGGAAACGCCAGAAAACAGGCTCCAGCCGAGCGCTAAAGCGGCAATCAGCATCAACGTCGCGCCGGTATAGCCAAGATAGCGCACACACAGGGCACCGAACTCGACCCCCAGGACGCCGCCCGGAGCCAACGGCAGTTGCGCATGGAGCGTGTAAAAGCGCAGGGCTTCCAAGGCACAGCTCGAACACAGCACGACGACGAAACCGGCCAGGGCGATATACAGCGGACGACGGTCAGCACGGCGCAGGCCGTCCAGGCGGCGATATCCCCACCAGACAAGCGCACCGAGAAGCACCACCCACCACCAGGCCGACACGCCAAACACATAGAGCAGGAGATCGGCCAGCCATGCACCACTGCGCCCCGCCGGATTAGCCACCGGAACGGCGCCGGGAACCGCATGCGACCAGCCGGGATCGACGCGCCGATACCCCCACAGCGCCAGAGCAATGAAAACAGCAAGGACGACGAGTAGCAGCCAGCGCGACTCGTGCACGACGACCGCAATTTTTTCCGGCAATGGACTTTGCGCTTCGCTCGCGTCGTCTATCCCGGCTATGGGTTTACGCAATGAGGCCATCAATCTCGGCGTAATGAAAACAAAGCGTGATTATAACTGGCTGGCGGGAACAACCCCAGCCGATGAACCATAAGCATCGCCTTTCTGCGCTACCAGGAAGGCCAGACCAGTTTCATGGATGTCCTCGACGCCGAACGTAATCGGCTGCAAGCCGAACTCGATGTCGTCAACCTGAAGAATCAGCCGCTATCTGCCACCATCAATCTTTTATTGGCTCTCGGCAGCGGCTTGAATCCCGTCGTCGGACGATGAAGGGCAGCACCCATCAGGCGCATCAAAAGCTAATGGGCACGGAGCACCAGATGGTCGCCCTCGAGATGGACATAGCCGTCCATTTCGAGGTTTTTCATCACGCGACTGACCATCTCGCGCGAGGCACCAACCATCTTGGCGATCTCCTGCTTGCTCAGCTTGCGCCGGATGACGCGCCGCCCGGCCTCTTCGCACGAGAAATCGAGCAGCAGGCGGGCAACGCGTCCATAAACGTCCATCAGCGCCAGACTCTCGATCTTGTGGTCGGCTTCGCGCAGGCGCACGACCAGGCTACGCATGATACCCAGGCAAAGTTCGGGATTCTCGGCCAGCGCGCCGATAAAATCGCTCTTGGCGATTTCCAGCAGTTCGCAGCGTTCGCAGGTCTGCACGTCGGCCGAACGCGGCAAACCATCGAGCAACCCCATTTCGCCGAAGCATTCCCCATCGCCAAGCAGGCTCAGGATCACCTCGTGCCCCTCGGCATCCTGGTTAAGCACGCGCGCACTGCCGATGACGATGACATACAGGGCGTCGGTCTTGTCGCCCGCGCGCACGATCGTCGTATGCCGCGGCACGTCGCGCAGGATGGCCATGCGCGCCAGGCGTTCGAACTGTCCCTCCGACAGACAGGAAAAGAGGGGGATTTCGCGCAACAGACAGGGGCTGGCATAGCCGCAAACATGCGTTTTTTCGTGCCGCATCGGCGCCCCCCCATCGACAGGCTGTTGCAAGACAGTATAGGACAACCCGGGGCGGCGAAAGGAACATTAGCGTCTCATGATATTTACACGCACGCTATAATCCGCCCATAGCCATCACACAAGGAAAACCGATGTCACCCGCGCCCCGCCACTGCAAACTCCTGATCCTCGGTTCCGGCCCGGCCGGATATACCGCCGCCGTCTATGCCGCGCGCGCCAACCTCAAGCCGGTATTGATCACCGGCATGGCGCAAGGCGGTCAATTGATGACCACCACCGAAGTCGATAACTGGCCCGCCGATGCCCAGGGCGTACAAGGTCCGGAGTTGATGCAACGTTTTGAGGAACACGCACGCCGCTTCGAAACCGAGATCGTCTTCGATCACATCCACACGGCTCGTTTGAGCGAAAAGCCCTTCACCCTGATCGGTGACGCCGGCACCTATACCTGTGACGCGCTGATCATCTGCACCGGTGCTTCAGCCCAGTATCTCGGCCTGCCCTCGGAAGAAGCCTTTTCGGGGCGAGGCGTTTCGGCCTGCGCCACCTGCGACGGATTTTTCTACCGGAACAAGCCGGTCGCTGTGATCGGCGGCGGCAATACCGCCATCGAAGAAGCACTCTACCTCGCCAACATTGCCAGCCATGTCACCGTCGTCCACCGCCGCGACAAGCTGCGCTGCGAGAAGATCATGCAGGACAAACTCTTCGCCCGGGAAAAAGAAGGCAAAGTCACTATCCAATGGAATTCGACGCTTGACGAAGTGCTTGGCGACAAAACCGGCGTCACCGGCATGCGCATCAAGAGCACGCTCAATGGTGCGACGGAAGACATTACCCTGGATGGCATTTTCATTGCCATCGGCCACAAACCGAATACCGAGCTGTTTGTCGGCCAACTGGACATGGAAGGCGGCTACATCGTCACCACCGGCGGCCGTCAGGGCAATGCCACGCAGACCAGCATTA
>CAYTWY010000156.1:0-2872 GCA_964440925.1 uncultured Propionivibrio sp.
CCGATGCTGCCGTCGCGGAAGGGGCGGGCGACCATGTCGTCGAAATATTCGCGGTTGAACAGGCCGCCACAGGCGGAGGTGCCGCTGCTCTGGCACAGCGTGGCGGACAGCGATACGCTGCGCAGGACGATCGGCGCCGGACGCGCGTCGATCCGGCGCAGTGCCGGCAAGGTGTAATCGACCTTGCGCGTTGATTCGATCCCCTCGCGGATCACTTCCATGTTGCCTTCGACGACGGCGCTGCCCTTGGCGCCGAATTTCTTGCTGATCTGCTTGCGCACCTTTTCCAGAATCGTTTTTGCCGGAGCGCCGGCGGAGACCTGCCGGACGTGGCCGGCAACGGCGCCGATGAAGGCTATGCCCATCATGCGCGTGGCCAGTTCCGGCGTCGGGGCATGCTTCTTGGCGACGGCGAAGGCATCAACGACGAAGAAATTGATCTTCTTCTCGCGGATCGTCTGGCGCGCTGCCGGTGGCAGTTCGCCCCAGATTTCTTCCGGCGTTGCCGATGATTGCAGGATGAAAGTGCCGCCCTCGGCAAGGCCCTTGAGCGGGTTGGTATGACTGAATGCCCGATGGTCGGGAGAAATGACGACTTCAACGTCTTCCAGCTCGGCGTTGGTGATCTTGATCGGCTCGGGGCTGAGTGTGATGTAATAGTTGGTCGGGGCGCCGCTCTTCTCCGAACCGTATTTTGGTGCCGCCTTGGAGTGCATGTTTAGGACACCGGCCAGGATGTCGGTGAGCAGCTTGCCCGAGGCGATGGTGCCGTAGCCGCCGACCGAATGGAAGCGAACGCGGAAAGCGCGTTCGGGCAGAAGGCGCGGATTGTCTCCGCTTTCCAGCGCCATGCGCAGGGTTTCCGGGTATGCTGCCTGCAGGCGCTTTTGCAACTCGGCCAAGCGCGGGGGCGGATTCTTGGCGAAGAACTGCGAGCCGAGGTAGATCAGCGGCGCGCTCTGGTTGCTTTCCATGGCTTTGAAGGCGGCGATCAGATGGCGCGGCTGCAGGTCGTGGCCGCCCAGGCCGAAGATTGCGGTGCTGACGCGGGGTGTGCTCTTGAGGCCGAAAATGCCCTCGTGGCGGATTCGCTCGGCGTTTTCGCGCGCCTTGAACAAGGCCTGGGTGACCAAGGAGGTGAGCGCTGTTTGCTCGGAGCGTTCGAGCACGGTGACCGCTTTCTTGCCGGCCAGCGCGGCGACCAGCTCGGCTTCCGGGAAAGGTTGCAGCAGCTTGATCGAGACCAGGCCGACTTTTTTGCCCTGGCCGCGCAGGAAGCTGACGACAGCTTCCACGTCGTCGGAAACCGAACCCAGTGCGACCATGACCGTTTCCGCATCCTCGCACATGAAAGACTGTACTGGCGCATAGTGGCGACCGCTTAACGCCGCATATTCCTGCATCGCCTGACGCACCAGTGCCGGGACGTCGTGTACGAAATGGGTGCGATGGTCCGCGGCACCGGCCTGGAAATCCGGCTGGTTCTGCACGGCACCGGTCAGTCCGGGATTGTTGACGTCGACCTGCGCCGGAACGAGCTGGCGCGTGCCTTTCTCGACGGCGTTGAGCCACTGCCGTCGCCAGGCGGCGTGCAATTCTTGCGGCAGCCAGACGAGGGTCTTGTCGATGAGGGCTCCAGTGGCGTCCTTTTCGATTCTGGCAGCATGGCCATCGAGGAATTTCTGCAGTGCCGCCAGATCGTCGGTTGCCAGCTCATCCTGATGGCGCGACAGATACTGGCGCAGCTGGAACACGCGGCCACGTGCACCGAGCAGGATCTCCTGCGCCACGGTCGGACAGGCGATGCGCCCGGCCGGGTCGCCGAGGTATTCGCGCAACAGGTCGGGTTCGGGCAGCACGGCCTCGCTCATCATGTGGCTGGTGGCAAAGCCGTCCATGGCGTTGGCCACGGGAATGAGCGAGAGCGAAGAGACGCGATAGGAAATGGCGGCGAGATCGGCGGCTTCCTGCGGGTTGGCGCCAAACAGGATGGTGTAGCCGGCAGAGAGCAGGGCGTAGACATCGTCGTGTCCGGCCATGACATTGAGCGAATGCTTGGAAACGACGCGCGCGGCAACCTGCAGGACGAAACCGCCGACCTTTTTGCCGACGGTGACGTAGTGCGATTCGAGGGCGTAGAGGATACCCTGGCTCGACGAGGCGTTGGAAATGAACTGGCCGCCGGTCAGGGTTGCGCCGAGCGCGCCGCTTTGCGCCGAATGTTCGCCCTCGGGTTCGAAGAAGAAGGGATGTTTGCCCCAGACATTGACTCCGCCCTCGGCGCGAAAAGCCTCATAGATCTCGGCGATTTCTGTCGACGGGGTGATCGGATAGCCGATGACGCCGCCGCACACATGGCTCATGACGTGTGCAACCGCGCCGTTGCCGTGGATGACGCACGGGATGCCGGGGAATTTCGCTTTTTTCATGATGACGGGTCCGAAAGAGAAGGGAGATGGAATGGGGGCTCCCGGCTTGTGCCGGGCGTTGTCGAGAATCAAACGACTTCGAGATGGCCGATGCCCGAATTGAGGTCGCGATCTTTCGATTCCTTGCCGTGCAGCTTGATCTGCAGGCGCAGGTCGTTGAGCGAATCGGCATTGCGCAGGGCGTCCTCGTAGCTGATCCGCCCGTTCTCGTACAGATCGAACAGTGCCTGATCGAAGGTCTGCATGCCGAGCTCGCGCGATTTCTTCATGATTTCCTTGATCTCGTGTACCTCGCCTTTGAAGATGAGGTCGGAAATCAAGGGCGAATTGAGCATGATCTCGATCGCCGCCACCCGCCCCTTGCCATCCTTCTTGGGCAGCAGGCGCTGCGAAACCAGGGCGCGCAGGTTGAGCGACAGATCCATCAGCAACTGATGCCGGCG
>CAYTWY010000157.1:0-2859 GCA_964440925.1 uncultured Propionivibrio sp.
ACCGGGAAGGTGCGGGTGATGTCGGAGGCGTAGCCTTGCACTTCGCAGCCGGCGTCGATCAGCACCATCGCGTTGTCGGCCAGCAGCTTGTCGTTCTCGATATAGTGCAGGATGCAGGCGTTGGTACCACTGGCGACGATCGGTGCATAGGCATGGCTGTCGGCGCCGCGGCGGCGGAATTCGTAGCCGAGTTCGGCTTCCAACTCGTATTCGGCTAGCCCCGGACGGCAGGCGCGCATGGCGCGCACGTGTCCAGCCGAAGCGATGGCGGCAGCGTGGCGCATGAGTTCCATTTCATACGCGTCCTTGCGCAGACGCAGCTCGTCAAGAAGCTGTTGCAGGTCGCAAATCTGCGTCGGCGGGCGCTGTCCGGCGCGGCTTTGCGCACGTACGCGGTTCAATGCCGCGACGATGCGCGCATCCCAGGCGCTGTCGTGGCCGAGGCTATGCCACAACGCCGGGCGATTAGCGAGGAGTTCGGGCAGCCGCGCGTCGAGGTCGTCGATGGCGTAGGCCGCGTCGAAACCGAAGGCGTCGGCGGCCGCCTGCGGACCGTGGCGGAAACCGTCCCAGGTTTCGCGCTCGGCGTTTTTCGCGCGGCAGAACAGGATCGACTGCGCTGCCTTGCCTCCGATCAGAACGATCACGGCTTCGGGTTCGGGAAAGCCGCTGAGATACCAGAAATAGCTGTCAAAACGATAGGGGTGGTGCGTGTCGCGGTTGCGCAGGCGCTCCGGTGCCGTGGGGATGATGGCAATACCGTCGCCGATTTTTTCCAGCACCTGCCGGCGGCGTGTCGAGAAGGGTTCGTGGTGCATGTGCGGGTCAGTCTCCGGTTGTGCTTTCTGCCAACTGGCGCAGGGCGCGGTCGAGTTCGGCAAGACGCTGCGGCGTGCCGATGTCCATCCAGCATCCGCCATGGTATTCGCCGGATACCCTGCCATGTCCGATCGCGGCATCGAGCAACGGACGCATTTTCATCACCGCCCCGGCCGGGACGGCGGCGAAGAATTCGGGCGAGAAAACGCCGGTGCCGGCGTAGGTGAAGGTCGGGCCGATGCGTTCGCTGGCATAGCGGACGCATTCACCATCAAGGCAGAAGTCGCCGAGTGCATGTTGCGGCGGGTTATCGACAAAGACCAGATGCGCGTGGCGGTCGGCGAGCGCCTGCGCACGCCGGAAATCCCAGTCGCACCAGACATCGCCGTTAACCACCAGGAAGGGTTCCTTGCCGAGCAGGTGCAGGGCATTGGCGATGCCGCCCGCCGTTTCCAGAGCGCCTGGGGGCTCCGGTGAATAACGGATGTGCAGACCCCATGCGTGGCCGTCGCCGAGCGCGGCCTCAATCTGTGCGCCAAGATGCGCGTGGTTGATGATTACTTCGCGAAAACCGCTGGCCGCCAAGCGCTCCAGATGCCAGACGATGAGCGGCTTGCCCCTGGCCTTGAGCAGCGGTTTCGGGGTGTGGTCAGTGAGCGGTCGCATGCGTTCGCCGCGACCGGCGGCGAGGATCATGGCTTTCATTGCGGGTCAGAATTTGAAACCACAGAGCGCACGGAGAATGCAGAGAATGGGGAGAAAAGGCAATTCATTGTTTTGGCTCTGTGCTCTCCGTGTACTCCGTGGTTAATGCATGTTCCATCAAAAAGTGCAGCCGGCGTCGACCGGCCGGTTTTCCAGTTGGTCGAGCAGTTGCGCCAGCGGTTTCAGTTCGCGATAGCGTTGGCAGGTGCGGCGCAGATAGGCCATGACACGCGGCATGTCTTTCAGATAGCCGTTTTTGCCATCCCGGTGACAGAGGCGGGCAAAGATGCCAAGCACCTTGATCTGGCGTTGCGCGCCCATCCATTCGTAATCACGGTAAAACGCATCGAAATCGGCGTGTACCGGTAGTCCGGCGCGGCGCGCCATTTCCCAGTAGCGGATGACAAAGTCGAGTTCCTGTTCTTCGTCCCAGGTGATATACGCATCGCGGTAGAGGGAGGCGATATCGTAGGTGATCGGCCCATGGACGGCGTCCTGGAAATCGATGACGCCGGGGTTGGCGGGATAGGCGCCATCAATGACCATCAGGTTGCGCGAGTGGTAGTCGCGATGCACATAGACTTGTGGTTGCGCCAGATTGTTGGCCAGGAGCAGTTCAAATACCGACTGCAGGCGGGCTTGTTGGGGCGCGTCAAGCGTCATGCCGAGGTGACGGGCAATATACCAGTCGGGGAAAAGTGCCAGTTCGCGACTGAGCAGGTCGCGATCATATTCAGGCAGGATGCCCGGAGTGCTGGCGCGCTGCATGTCGATGAGTGCCGCGTTGGCATCGCCATAAAGGCGTGGCGCCGTGCTGGCGTCAAGTACATCGAGATAGGTGGTGCTGCCGAGGTCGGAAAGCAGCAGGAATCCCTGCGTCAGGTCTTCCGCGTATACCTCGGGGGCATGCAGGCCGGCCTTGCGCAGCAGTCTGGCGATCTGCAGGAAGGGGCGGCAGTCTTCGTGCTCCGGGGGGGCATCCATGACGATGCGCGTGCCGCCGTCCGGCAGCGCGACGCGGAAATAGCGGCGGAAACTGGCATCGGCGGATGCCGGCGTGATGGACAATTCCTGTCCCGGATAGTGCGACGCGAAGAGGTCGTGCAGCCACGCGCGCAACAAGGTGATACGCGGCATGCCGCTCTCCTTGGCTATGGTGCTAAAATGCAGCGATTTTACACCCGGCTGCGCCGGATATCGCGCCGTTTCAAGGGCGAAGGTTCGGTTGCGCACTGTTCTGAAAACATTTGAATGAGTTTTCCTTTTCGGCGTAGTTCTCGGCATCGGTCGCTGGCGCAGATTTTCTGTTGTGCCGGTATTCTGGCGGGCGGGTGT
>CAYTWY010000158.1:0-2741 GCA_964440925.1 uncultured Propionivibrio sp.
TGGTCTGAATCCGTACATCGAGGATGTGGCGCGGCGTGTGGCGACCGAGGGGTTTCTGGCGCTGGCGCCCGACGGGTTGTTCCCGGCGGGGGGTTATCCGGGCAATGATGATGATGGCCGTAGCCTGCAGGCCGGGCTGGATCAGGCCAAACTGCGCGTCGATCTGCTGAACAGCGCACGTTTTCTCAAGGCGCATGATTTGTCCAGCGGCAAGTTGGGGGCGGTCGGGTTCTGCTATGGCGGTGGGGTAGTCCATTACCTGGCGGCGGCGCTCGGCGAGGAGATGCAGGCCGGCGTTGCCTACTACGGGGCTGCGGCGAAGGACAACGTGGCGGGCATCAGGGCGCCGCTGCTCTGCCATCTGGCCGAGCACGATGCCAAGGTGAATGCGACCTATCCGGCATTCGAGGCGGCGTTAACGGCGGCCGGGGTGAATTATCAGCTGCATACCTATCCCGGTACGCAGCACGGCTTCCACAACAATTCGACGCCACGCTATGACGCCGAGGCCGCCCGACTGTCCTGGGAGCGAACCCTGGCGCACTTCCGGGCGTATCTGGGCTAGGCGGCGGCTTCGACGCTGGCGCGTTCGGCGCGTTCGGCGGCCTTGATGTCGCGCTGGCGCTGGGCCTGGGCACGCATGCTGAGGATGCTGTAGGCGATGATGCCGGTCGAGACAGTCAGGATCAGGATCGTCGCGGCGGCGTAGATCGAGGGATTCACGCCGCGCCGGGCATAGCCGAAGATGACTTGCGGCAGGGTGGTGACGCCGGGGCCCGACAAGAATTCGGAAACGACCACATCATCGAATGACAGGGTGAAGGTGAGCATCCAGGCCGCGATCAGCGAGGGCACGATATTCGGCAGGGTGACCAGAAAGAAAACCTGCGAAGACCGACAGCCGAGGTCCATTGCCGCTTCTTCGATCGAGCGATCCATTTCGCGCAGACGCGCCAGAATGACTACAGTCGCGTAAGCCATGCCGAGCAGGGTGTGGCCGATGACGATGGTGACGACGCCTCTTTCCGGCCAGCCGATGGCGTGCTGCACGGCGACCATCAGCAGCAGCAGCGACAGGCCGATGATGACTTCCGGCATCACCAGCGGCGCGCTGACCAGGCCGGAGAACAGCGAGCGTCCGCGAAAGCGCGCGTAGCGGGCCAGCACAAAGGCGGCCAGCGTGCCGAGAATGACCGACAGGGTGGCGGTGATGACGGCGATTTCGATCGAGAGGAGGAAGCCTTTGACGAGGCGCGAGTCGTTGAACAGGGCTTCGTACCAGCGCAGCGAGAAGCCGGTGAAGACGCCGTCCTGACGCGTGCTGTTGAAGGAGAAGACCATCAGGAAGAACAGCGGGCCGTAAAGGAACAGGTAGACCAGACCCATCCAGCACGGGCCGAGATATTTTTGCAGGGTTCGCGTCATGCCGTGCACGGTCAGGCCTCCTTCAGCGCTTCGCGCTCGGCGTTGTAGTGGTTGTAGATGGCCATCGGCACGAGGATGAACAGCACCATGACCACAGCCAGCGCCGAGGCGCGCGGCCAGTTGTTGCTGCTGAACATTTCATCCCAGACGACGCGGCCGATCATCAGCGTTTCGGCGCCGCCAAGCAGCGATGGGATGACGAATTCGCCGAGGCAGGGAATGAAGACCAGCATCGAGCCGGCGATGATGCCGGCCTTGCTGAGCGGCACGGTGACCAGCCAGAAGGCTTTCCACGGGCTGGCGCCGAGGTCGTAGGCGGCTTCGAGCAGGCGGAAGTCCATCTTCACCAGCGTGGCGTAGAGCGGCAGGATCATGAACGGGCAGTAGACGTAAGTCATGCCGAGCAGCATCGAGATGTCGGTATAGAGCATCTGGATGGGTTCGCTGATGATGCCGAGCGAGAGCAGCAGATTGTTCAGTACGCCCTGGTCGGCGAGGATGCCTTTCCAGGCATAGACGCGCAGCAGGAAGGAGGTCCAGAACGGCAGCATGACCATCATCAGCAGCGCCGGCTGGATTCCCTTGCGGGCACGGGCGATGAAGTAGGAGAACGGATAGCCGATGAACAGGCAGAGCAGCGTGGTCCACAAGGCGTAGCGGACGGAGGTCAGGTAGGCGTCGAGATAGATCGTGTCGCCCCAGACCATGACGCCATTTTCATCGGGCTGGCGGAAGATGGAGACGAAGTTCTCGTATTTGAGCGTGATGTGCAATGAACCGTCGATGGCCTGAACGAGCGCGGCGAAGGGGTCGATGCCGTTGCCCATGTCGGTGACGCTGATGCGCAGCAGGATGAAAAACGGGACGACAAAGAAAATCAGCAGCCAGACGAAGGGCAGGCCGATGACGAAGCGCCGTCCGGGGCGCAGTTGATTCCAGTGGGGCAGGTTCATGGTGGGCCTATTGCGTCAGGACCACGGGATCGGCTTCATCCCACCAGAAGAACACCCGGTCTTCCCAGGTGATGTCGACGTTGTCGAGACGACTGCCATTCGGCTCGGTGATGACCACGTTACGCCCGGTGGCGGTTTCAACGACGAAGGAGGTGTAGCTGCCGAAATAGGCAATTTCGCGCACTTTGCCGTTGAACAGGTTGACGCTGACGCCGGGCTTGTCCTTGGCGATGTAGATTTTTTCCGGCCGGACGGCGACCGTGAGCGGCATGCCGATGGCGCCGCCGATGCCGTGCGCGACGTGCATCACGCCTTGCTCGGTGGTGATTTCACAGCGGTCGTGTTCATCAACGCTCAACTGGC
>CAYTWY010000159.1:0-2613 GCA_964440925.1 uncultured Propionivibrio sp.
GCCGAGAATTCCTTGGCGCAAACCACGTCGGTCGGCAACGGTACCTTGACCTTGGTCCGGATTCAGCCAAAGCCTTGGCCGAGATCATCGCCAAGGCCGGCACGGTGGTCTGGAACGGCCCGGTCGGCGTCTTCGAGATGGACGCTTTTGCCAACGGCACCAAGGCCCTGGCCGCAGCCATCGCCACGTCAAAAGCCTTCACCCTGGCCGGCGGCGGCGATACCGTGTCGGCCATCAATGTCTTCAAGATTGAAGACAAGGTGGGCTACATCTCTACGGCAGGCGGAGCGTTCCTTGAATTCCTCGAAGGCAAGCGTCTCCCGGCTGTCGACATCCTCGAAGCCCGCTTCAAGGACTGAGCCGCCAGAAAAATTCATTAAGAGATTCAAATGACTATCAAACCCGAAGTAATCGAGACGCTGCGCAAGCGGCGTGCTCGCATCGTCAACAACGTCAGTCCGGAGAAGCTCGACACCCTGCACGGCAAGGGGCTCCTGTCGGCGCGCGAGCGCATCGACACCCTGTTTACCGAAGGCACCTTCCAGGAACAGGGCATGCACGCACGGCACAATGCCGTGCATTTCGGCATGGCCAGCAAGGAACTCCCGGCCGATGGCGTCATCACCGGCACCGGCTACGTCGGCAAGACGCAGGTTGCCGCCTTCAGCCAGGATTTCAACGTCCAGGCTGGTTCGCTCGGCAAGATGCAGGCGCGCAAGATCGTGCGCGCCATGCGCTACGCCCTGAAAATGGGCATTCCGGTCGTCGCCTTCAAGGATTCCGGCGGCGCGCGCATCCAGGAAGGGGTCGACGCCCTGTCCGGCTATGGCGAAGTGTTCTACGCCAACGTCCTGCTCTCCGGCGTCGTGCCGCAGATCGCCGTCATCCTCGGCCCCTGCGCCGGCGGCGCGGCCTATTCGCCGGCGCTGATGGATTTCGTCATCATGACGCGCAAGAGCTCGCACATGTTCCTCACCGGGCCGGAAGTGATCAAGGCGGTGACCGGACGCACCACGACGATGAACGAGATCGGTAGCGCCGAAATGCACACCACCGTCAGCGGCAACGCGCACTTCATCGCCGAGGACGACCGGCACGCCATTACCCTGACCAAGCACCTGCTCTCCTACCTGCCGTCGAACAACACAGAAGACCCCCCGCACGACCTGTCGCTGCCGATCGAAAGCCTCCCCGATCGCGGCATCGAAGATCTCATCCCCGAGAATCCTTCCGAACCGCTCGACATGCAGGCCATCATCCGCCGCATCGTCGATAACGGCGAACTGCTGGAAGTACACGCCGGCTTCGCGCGCAACGTCATCGTCGGCTTCGCCCGCATCTCCGGCGTCGTCATCGGCATCGTCGCCAACCAGCCGATGGTCATGGCCGGCGCGCTCGACCTCAACGCCGCCGACAAGGTGGCGCGTTTCGTACGCACCTGCAACGTGTTCAACATTCCGCTCGTCACGCTGGTGGACGTTCCCGGTTTCCTGCCCGGCGTCGAACAGGAACGCGGCGGCATCATCCGCCACGGCGCCAAAATGCTGCACGCCTACGCCTCCTGCACCACGCCGAAGATCACCGTTGTGCTGCGCAAATCCTACGGCGGCTCCTACCTCGCCATGTGCAGCCAGGAACTCGGCGCCGACTTCGTTTATGCCTGGCCAACGGCGGAAATCGCCGTCATGGGTGCCGAAGCGGCGGTCAAGATCCTCTACCGCAAGGAAATCGAGAAAGCCGAGAATCGTACGGCAAAGGCCGCCGAACTGGCACAGGAGTACCGCAACGAGTTCGCTTCGCCCTACGAAGCGGCGTCGAAGTTCTACATCACCGACGTCATCGAACCTTGCGACACGCGCTGGACCATCGCCCTTGCCCTGCGCAAGACGCTCGGCAAGCGCGAACAGCGTCCCGGCAAGAAGCACGGCAACATGCCCCTGTAACCGCTCAAAGGAAAAAGCAATGTTCAGTCTTGCTGTCATCAAGGCGCTTCAGGTCTATGGCATCGCCATCGTCATTTCGCTGGCGGTGGCGGTCCTGATCAAGCTCATGGTCAGGATCATGGATCGCCTGGAACGTCCGGCCAGACCGTCCGCGGTCCCGGTTCCTGCCGCATCGCAAACAGCGGTTTCGGCAGCCCATCCGGCCGCACCGCCGGACGATCAGGGCATCCCGGCAGAAGTCGTGGCGGCGATGTCGGCCACGCTATCGACACTGGTCCGTTCGCCCTATCGCATTCTGCATATTTCAAAACGCAGTTCCGGCTGGGCCGAAAGCGGGCGCATGGCGCTGCACGCTTCCCACGCCGGCAACTTCAAACCAGGTATCTAATTCAAGGCAAAAAGTCATGTCCAGACAATTCAAAATCACCGTAAATGGCGTCGACTATCAGGTCGCCGTCGAAGAACTCGGCGTTGGCGCACCCGTCGCCGCGCCGGCTCCCGCCTTCATCACAGCCGCTCCCGTCGCAGCGGCTCCGGCTCCTGCCCCGGTGGCAGCTCCGGCGGCTGTTGCCGCCGCGCCGGCCGGTGCCGGCGACGAAGTCGCCCAGATGGGCGGCGTGGTCGCCCAGATTTACGTCAACCAGGGGCAGAGCGTCAATATCGGCGACCG
>CAYTWY010000160.1:0-2611 GCA_964440925.1 uncultured Propionivibrio sp.
CTGCCAGCTGACGCTGCCCATATAGGTCGGGCTGCCGAGAATGATGGCCTCCGCCACCGCCAGACTTTCCCAGGCGTCTGCGGGCAGGTTGCCCTCGGCGTCGATGGCGATGAGCGACGCGCCCGCACCGTCGGCCACCGCTTCGGCCATGCGCCGGGTATGTCCATAACCGGAGTGATAAACCACGCAGATCTTTGCCATGCCGTTTCTCCTTGTCGTGTCGCCGCCGGCCGCAGGCACCGCCCGCTTTCCGCTTCCCGCCTTGCCGCGCCTTCCGATTGTGACAGTCCGTCCCGGCGTTTGGTTGCAAATTTCTTTTGCCTGGTAGCGGCAAGCTTTGCCGCTGTGTCATGCCCGATCCTGTCCATGAGGGCGCGGGAAGCCGGCGTCGATTCAGGGAAGTCGGGCTGTCAGCCGTCCTTGGCCGAATGCGGCACGGCATTTGCATGCGTTTGGCCATTTTCAAGCGACGGAGAAAAAACATGTTGATCGGCAGCGATCTGTATCCGACATCGAGCCTGCAGTGCCACGCCGTGACGAGTGGAACGACGCGTGGTGCATATGCGGCTCTGGCTCTGGCTGCGGCGGCGGTAGCCGGCAGCGGGAGTCCGGTGGGAACAGCAGCAGGAACAGGCGGCGCGAGCGGGAAAAAGAGCGGGCCTTCTACGGAGGCGTTGCTCAAGGAACTGCGCGATTACATCGACAAGGGCCCGGTTGTTGCCATGCGCGAGAAAATCCTCAAGTCGATGGGGCTAACGGAAGCGGAGTTAAAAGCGCTGCCGCCGGAAAAACAGGCCGCCATCGAGGATGAGATCGCGAGAAGAATCAAGGAAATGCTGCTCGAACAGCAGGAGCAGGCGAAAACCCAGCAAGCCGCAACGCAAAAGCTCCTGCGCTGCGGCGCCTTGTCCGGCAGCGGCGTGTAGGGGAGGTTATGGCGCCGTTTCATGGCGACGTGCGGCGCCGATGCAGCGCCCTCCCTCCGCGAATTTTCGCCGTCAGCCCGGGCAATCGGCGCACAATAGCGGTTCGTTGCCTTTTGCCCGACCCGACATGACCGACTCCGATGGACTTCCCCTGCCGCGGCGCTATTTCGCCATGGCTGCGGTCATTCTCGGCATCGTCGTCGCGGTGCTCGATGGAACGATCGTCAATCTCGCTTTGCCCGGCATCGCCAGGGATCTGCAGGCCAATGCCGCCGAGTCGATCTGGGTGATCAACGCCTACCAGATCGCCATTCTTGCCCTGCTGTTGCCGCTTGCCACCCTCGGCGACCGCATCGGCTACCGGCGCGTCTATCTCGGCGGTCTGACGCTGTTTACCGTGGCCTCGCTCGTCTGCGCCTTTTCGCGTTCGCTCGTCTGGCTGGCGCTGGCGCGCGCGCTGCAGGGCGTCGGCGCGGCCGGCGTCATGTCGGTGAATGCTGCGCTGGTGCGCCTGATTTACCCGAGAAAGCTGCTCGGCAAGGGGATCGCCATCAACTCGATGGTCGTGGCCGCCTCGGCCGTCGCCGGGCCGACCGTAGCGGCCACGGTGTTGTCGCTGGCTTCGTGGCCCTGGCTGTTTGCCGTCAATCTGCCGCTCGGCGTGCTGGTGCTCTCCCTCGGCTGGCGCACCTTGCCTGAAAATCCGCCACCGGCGTCCGGCATGGCGCCGCTTTCCTGGTTTGACGTGTTGCTCAACGTGGCCATGTTCAGCCTGGTCTTCATCGGCGTCGATGCGCTCGGCGTGCGGCCGCAGAATCTGCCGGCAACGCAGCCGGGGTTGCCGGGCGTCTTTCTCCTCCTCGCCGGGATCGGTATCGGCGTGTTCTACCTGCGTCGCCAGTGGCGGCAGGACGCGGCGCGGGTGGTGCCGGTTTTCCCCGTCGATCTCCTGCGCCTTCCGGTGTTCGCGCTCTCGATGTGCACTTCGGTGACCGCGTTTACCGCGCAGATGCTGGCCTACGTTGCGCTGCCCTTTCTTTTCCTCGATGCCTATGGGCATACGCCGTTCCAGGCCGGTCTGCTGATCATGGCCTGGCCGCTGACCATCGTGCTGATCGCGCCGCAGGTTGGCAAGCGCATCGGGCGCATCCCCGACGGCCTGCTTGGCGCTCTGGGGCTGGCCATCCTGTGCCTTGGCCTGGCGCTTCTTGCCCTCCTGCCGCAGCGTCCGGGCGATGCCGACATCGTCTGGCGGCTGGCGGTATGCGGTGCCGGGTTCGGCCTGTTCCAGTCGCCGAACAATCACGCCATCGTTACTTCCGCGCCGCTGCAGCGTTCCGGTGCCGCGAGCGGCATGCTTGGCACGGCGCGCCTGACCGGGCAGACGCTGGGCGCGGTGATCGTTGCCATCATCTTTTCACTGACCAATCCGCACAACGGACACGGGCCGAGTTTTGCCCTCGCCCTGGGTGCGGCTTTTTCCGCCCTGGCAGCGTTCTTCTCCGCCCTGCGCACGCGGCGCTACTCTCCAGCGCGGTAAAGGCAGCGCTGGCACACGGAGATTTGCGCTGCGCGCTGCGCTTTCGTCTAGAATCGCAGGGTCGGATTAGTCCGGATCGATGGTTTCGCCCAAGGTTTCATTCACCCGTCTGTTTCTTCGGAGAAAAAGATGAAAAACGAAAAAA
>CAYTWY010000161.1:0-2595 GCA_964440925.1 uncultured Propionivibrio sp.
CGTCGCCGCTACCCAGCACGGCCAGCTGACCGCCTTCATGCAACAGGTCGGGCAATGCGGCAAGAAGAAGATCCATTCCCTTCTGCGAGGTCAGGCGGCTGACCACGGCAAAGAGCGGCGCTTTGGCCTCCCTGGCCAGCCCGAGTTCGCTCTGTAGCGCCAGTTTGCAGGCCGCTTTCCCTTTCAGATTACCGACGCTGTACGCTCTGGCGATCAACGGATCGTCCGGACGCCAGACTGCATAATCGACGCCGTTGAGGATACCGGAAAGATCGCTCCCGCGTTCGCGCAGAACGCCATCGAGTCCGCACCCGAACTCGGCATGGCAGATTTCGCGTGCATAAGACGGACTGACCGTGGTGATCTTGCGCGAGTACACCAGCCCTGCTTTCATGAAAGAGAGCTTGCCGTGGAACTCCACGCCCAGCGGATTGAGCTTGCGCATCGGCAACCCGAGTTCGCCATAACACTCGAGCGGGAAAAGGCCACGAAAGGCCAGATTGTGTACGGTGAATACGGTCGGCGTCGTCAGCGCCGGATTTTGCGCCAGATACGCCGGAACCAGCCCGGCATGCCAGTCATGCGCATGCACGACATGCGGCACCCAGTCACCATCGAGCTCACCCGCGGCCAGATGCGCGGCAACCCAGGCCAGAAGGCCAAAGCGGCGATGGTTGTCGCTCCAGTCCTGCCCATCGGCGTCGACATAAGGGTTGCCGGCGCGCCGGTAAAGAAAGGGGGCATCGATCACGTATGCCGTCAACCCGCTATCCGGCAAACGCCCGACCAGCAGGCGCACCACGGCCGCGCCGAAAACCGCACCGATCGGCGTCAGCAGGCGAAGTTCCTGCATACCGTCGAGAACTCCGGGCAATCCGGGGACGAGAACGCGGGCATCGAGTCCGCGCCGGGCTAGCGCCGGCGGCAGAGCGGCCACGACATCGGCCAGCCCCCCTGTTTTGACCAGAGGGAAAATTTCTGAAGCAACGTGAAGTATGCGCATTGTCAATTACAAGAAAGTCATGAAATACGGTCGATCATCTGCTGCGTCACCAGGGTAATCCCGTTCGCCGTGCGCCGGAAACGCCGCGCGTCGTCTTCGGCGTCCTCGCCGATCACCATGCCGGGCGGGATCTGTACGCCGTGATCGATGATGCAACGGCTGAGCCTCGCCCGCCGTCCGACCTCGACATCAGGAAGAAGCACCGACCAATCGACCCTGGCGTAGGAATGCACCCGGCACATCGAGAACAGCAGCGAGCGGTTCATTTCGCCGGAGACGATGCAGCCACCGGCGACCGTCGATTCGACGGCCGTGCCGCGCCGATCGATCTGGTTATGCACAAACTTGGCCGGCGGCAACTGCGGCTGATAGGTCCACACCGGCCAGCTGCGATCGTAAAGGTTGAGTGCCGGGTCGGTGGCCGTAAGGTCGATGTTGGCTTCCCAGTAGGCATCGACGGTTCCCACGTCGCGCCAATAGTGCTCCTTGTGCCCTTCTTCCGGCGCATGCACGCAACTACGGTCGAACGAGTGCGCCATCGCGCAGCCGTTCCTGACCGCCTGCGGGATGATATCCTTGCCGAAATCGTGACTCGAAGACGGATCGGCGATATCACGCAACAATTCGCTATACAGGTATTTGGCATTGAAGATGTAAATACCCATGCTGCACAGCGCATGGTCGGGTTTGTCGGGCATGGCCGGCGGATCAGCCGGTTTCTCGACAAAATCGGTGATTTTGAGATTCTTGTCGACAGCCATGACGCCAAAGCCCGTCGCTTCCTTGCGCGGCACCTCGATGCAGGCGACGGTACACTCCGCTCCGCTTTCCACATGATCGACCAGCATGGCGGCGTAATTCATCTTGTACACGTGGTCGCCGGCAACAATCACGACATATTCCGGCGTCGGCCGGTAATACTCGATGATGTCCATGTTCTGGTAGATCGCATCGGCCGTCCCGCGATACCAGCACTCTTCCTCGATACGCTGCTGCGCCGGCATCAGATCGACGAACTCATTGACTTCGCCGCGCAAAAAGCTCCAGCCACGCTGCAGATGACGCAACAGGCTATGCGACTTGTACTGGGTAATGACGCCGATGCGCCGGATTCCGGAATTGACGCAATTGGACAGAGCGAAATCGATGATCCTGAATTTGCCCCCGAAATAAACCGCCGGTTTGGCACGCCGGTCGGTCAGCTCGTACAGGCGCGTCCCGCGCCCGCCGGCCAGCACCAAGACAACTGCCCGACCGGGCAACTGGAACGTCCGCCTCTCGATCATTTTGCCTCTCTCCTATGCGACGCCTTCGCTCACAGGCCTTATCGACGATGAAGCTCAGCTGATTACATCGGGAACATCTCTACCTGTAAATTCGGCGATGCGGGCCACCTTCTCCGCCAGAGCCACCAGCGGCGCCAGCGTCTCGCGCACCGGAGCATCCTGCATCGCCACGTCGGCCACATAACGTTCAAGATAAACCCGCAAGGTCGCCCCTTCCGTCCCGGTGCCGGAAAGACGGAAAACAACGCGCGAACCATCGGCAAAGATGATCCGCACGCCCTGCCGTTCGCTGCGCGAACCGTCGAG
>CAYTWY010000162.1:0-2575 GCA_964440925.1 uncultured Propionivibrio sp.
GAGGCGGTGCTAGCATTCGCTCCCCATGCGTATCGAACAATTCCGCCAGCGCTTGTGCGCGCTCGACGCC
The DNA here is from genome assembly GCA_964440925.1 of uncultured Propionivibrio sp. Lineage (GTDB taxonomy): Bacteria > Pseudomonadota > Gammaproteobacteria > Burkholderiales > Rhodocyclaceae > Propionivibrio. Next base: position 71 of record CAYTWY010000162.1, read on the forward strand.
AAACCCTGCCACATCCAGCGCCTGTTGCGCGCCTGGCTGCAGGGGCGCGCTATCGATAGCGGCGCGCGGCGGCAGGATGCCGCAGACTTTTTCCCGCTTGCGCTGCGTGCCGCGCTTCCCACCCTGGCGGAAGAACTGGCGGCGCTGGCCTTTGTCCGTTCGCTGCATCCGGGCGAAGGCGACTGTGCGCGCCTGTTGGTCGAACTGGCCGACGGGCAGCGCGTCGAAAGCGTGCTCCTGCCGCGCGGCGGGCTGTGTGTATCGACCCAGGCCGGTTGTGCCGTCGGCTGCCTGTTCTGCATGACCGGGCGCGATGGCCTGCGGCGGCAGCTGACGAGCGGCGAGATCGTGATGCAGGTGGTGCTGGCGCGGCGGCAGAGGGCGGTGCGCAAAGTGGTGTTCATGGGCATGGGCGAGCCGGCACACAACCTGGATAATGTGCTCGAAGCCATCGATCTGCTCGGTAACGAGGGCGGTATCGGGCACAAGAATCTGGTGTTTTCCACGGTTGGCGACCGGCGCGTGTTCGAGCGTCTCGGCCAGGCGCGGGTCAAGCCGGCGCTGGCACTGTCGCTGCACACCACCGATGCCGGCTTGCGCGCCCGGCTCTTGCCGCATGCGCCGCGCATCGGCATCGACGAACTGGTGGCCGGCGGCGAAGACTACGCCCGCGCCAGCGGTTACCCGATCCAGTATCAATGGACGCTGCTCGCCGGCGTCAATGACGGCGAGGCGGAAATGGAACGCCTTGCAGCCCTGTTGTCGGGCAAATACGCGATGATGAATTTCATCCTGTTCAATGCCGTCGAGGGCAGTGCTTTTTCCCGTCCTGCCGCCGCGCAGGCTATGGCGCTGGTCCGCTATCTGCGCACGCACGGCATCGTCGCCTGCTTGCGCGATTCGGCCGGACAGACAGTCGACGGCGGTTGCGGCCAGTTGCGCGCGCGCCTGACCTGACGATTGCCGCTGCTTTCTGGAAAAGGCGGTGCGCCGGGTGCATACTGGCACGTCTGTGTCCGGGAGGCGGGTGATGAAAAAGATTCTCTGTGGCGTTGGGTTCGTCCTGTTCTGCATTCAGGCGCTGGCGCAGAGCGATGCCGACCTCGTCCAGGCCAAGGTGCGGCAGTTGTCGGCCGGATTGGCCGATGTCCATCCACGCCTGCTTTTGCGCCCGGACGACTTGCCGGCGCTGCGCCAGTATTTCAAGGCTGCGGCGCAACAGCCCGACGGTGCGGCGCTGATGCGCCAGATCCTGCCGACAGCGGAGGCGCGAACGTTGATCGCCGCGCCGCGCGCGGTGAAAAATGGCAGCGGCGAGGGCGCGCGCCAGTGGCGCGAGGGCTATAAGGCGGCGCACGAGGCCGGGATGTGGGCGCAGCGGCATGCGCTGGCCTGGCTGCTGAGCGAAGACCCGGCGCAAGGTCGCGAAGCGGCGCGCTGGCTGTTGCATCTGGCACGCTGGCCGATCGACCGGACGGTGTTGCGTAACAACGACGAACTGTTCATCCAGCATCTGCGGCCGATGATTTTTGCCTACGACTGGGCCTGGCATGCCTTGAGTGCCGATGAGCGCGCCACTGTCAGCGGGGTGTTGCAGGAGCGCCTGCGTCTTCTGGCGGCGCATGTGCAGCCGAAGTTCAGCCTGACGCGGCCGACCCCGGCCGACAATTCGCTCAGCCATCCGATGCGCTTCATTTCCACTCTCGGCCAGGGCGCGCTGGCCCTGTTCCATGAAGCGGCCGAAGCGCCCGGCTGGCTGGCCTGGAGCTTTGCCTATTACGAGCGCCAGTTTCCGGTGTGGGGCGGGGATGCGGGGGGCTGGGCCGAGGGCCTCAATTACTGGAGCACAGGGATTACCCAGCATCAGCGTTTTCTCGAAGGCATGGCCGGGCTCGGCTTTACGGCGCCACTACAGCGCCCCTTCTGGCGCAACACTCCGTATTTCGCGATGTACGGGTTGATGCCTTATCCTGCCTCCTCGTTCGGCGATCTGACCAATATCATGAAGCCTTCCGGGAGCATCGCGCTGCTACTTGAAAAATCCGCCGTGCTCAACCGTGACCCCTATCCGCTGGCCTTTGCCCGCGCCTTGCGCCAGAAGCCACCGAGCGATTTCAGTTACTACAACTATGACGGCATCGACGCCTTCCTGCAGCGTTTCCGTAGCGCGCAGGCGGCGTTGCCCGAAGTGTCGCTTGGCGATCTGCCGCAGAGTCGCTTCTTTGATGACATCGGCGTGGTCAGCATGCACGCGAAACTCGGCGATGCGGCGCACGACATCATGCTCGGCTTCCGTTCCAGTCCGCAGGGTTCGGCCAGTCACGCTTTTTCCGACCAGAACAGTTTCGTGCTCAACGCCTTTGGTCAGCCGCTGGCCATCAACTCCGGCTACCGTGAATTTTATGGCAGCGCGCACCATGTCGGCTGGACGCGGCAAACGCGGGCCAAGAACGCCATCCTGTTTGACGGCGAAGGCCAGCGCAGCAAGGATGCCTCGGCAAGCGG
>CAYTWY010000163.1:0-2574 GCA_964440925.1 uncultured Propionivibrio sp.
GCCGCCTTCCGGGCCGAGGTCGACGATCCAGTCGGCCGTGGCGATGACGTCGAGATTGTGCTCGATGACGACGACTGTATTGCCATGCTCGACAAGACGGTGCAGCACCTTGAGCAACAGTTCGATGTCCTGGAAGTGCAGTCCGGTGGTCGGTTCGTCGAGGATGTACAGTGTGCGCCCGGTGTCGCGCTTGGACAGTTCAAGCGCCAGCTTGACGCGCTGCGCTTCGCCGCCGGACAGGGTGGTGGCTGATTGCCCGAGGGTGATGTAGGACAGTCCGACATCGACCAGCGTCTGCAGCTTGCGTGCCACGACCGGGATGGCGTCGAAGAATTCGCGTGCCTGTTCGACGGTCATCTGCAGGATGTCGTGAATGTTTTTCCCTTTGTACTGGATCTCCAGCGTTTCGCGGTTGTAGCGTTTCCCGTGGCAAACATCGCAATCGACGTAGATGTCGGGCAGGAAATGCATTTCGACCTTGATTACGCCGTCGCCCTGGCATGCTTCGCAGCGGCCACCCTTGACGTTGAAGGAAAAGCGGCCCGGTCCATAGCCGCGCGAACGCGATTCGGGTACGCCGGCGAACAGTTCGCGGATCGGCGTCAGCAGGCCGGTGTAGGTGGCCGGGTTGGAGCGTGGCGTGCGGCCGATGGGCGACTGATCGACGTTGATGACCTTGTCGAAGTGATCGAGACCGTCAATCGCGCTATAGGCCGCCGCTTCCTGGGTCGATGCGTAGAGATGGCGTGCCGCCGCGGCGTAGAGGGTATCGTTGATCAGTGTCGATTTGCCGGAGCCGGAAACGCCGGTGATGCAGGTGAGCAGGCCGACCGGCAATTCCAGCGTAACGTTCTTGAGGTTGTTGCCGCACGCGCCGCGCAGGATCAGGCAGCGCCCGGCGTCGGGGGCGCGCCGGGTTGCCGGCGCTTCAATGCGGCGGCGGCCGGAAAGGTAGGCGCCGGTGGTCGAGGCCGGGTCGGCGGCGACCTGTTCCGGGGTGCCCTCGGCGACGATCTCACCACCATGGATTCCGGCGCCGGGGCCGATGTCGACCAGGTAATCGGCGCTGTGCATGGCCTCTTCGTCATGTTCGACGACGATCACCGTGTTGCCGATATCGCGCAGGTGCCTGAGTGTCTGCAGCAGGCGGTGGTTGTCGCGCTGGTGCAGGCCGATCGACGGCTCGTCGAGCACATACAGCACCCCGGTCAGCCCGGAGCCGATCTGCGAGGCCAGGCGGATGCGCTGCGCCTCGCCTCCCGAGAGCGTTTCCGCTGAACGGTCGAGCGACAGGTAGTCGAGTCCGACGTCGATCAAGAACTGTAGACGGCAAGTGATTTCCTTGAGCACTTTTTCCGCTACTTGCGCCTTGTGCCCGGTCAACTGCAGGGTGTCGAAGTAGGCGCGCGCCTGTGCCAGCGGCAGACGGTTGATTTCGTGCAGGGTCAGTGCCTGCGCATGGCTGCCAATGCGCACGTGGCGCGCTTCCTGGCGCAAGCGTGCGCCAGCGCAATCCGGGCAAACCTTGTTACTGATCAGTTTGGCGAGTTCTTCACGCACGCTGACCGAATCGGTTTCCCTGTAGCGCCGTTCCAGGTTGCAGACGATGCCTTCGAACGGGTGGTCGCGGTCGAAGCGGCTGCCTTTTTCGTTAAGGTAACAAAAACGGATGATTTCCTTCCCGGAACCGTAGAGGACGATTTTCCGGATTTCTTCCGGCAGTCGCGAAAATGGCGTTTCAACATCAAAGCCGTAGTGTGCGGCCAGTGAGGTGAGTAACTGGAAATAGAACGCGTTGCGTCGATCCCAGCCGCGAATCGCCCCAGCGGCCAATGACAGCTCCGGGTTGCCGACGATGCGCTGGGGGTCGAAGAACTGGATGACGCCGAGGCCGTCGCAGGTGGGGCAGGCACCCATCGGGTTGTTGAAGGAAAAAAGGCGCGGTTCCAGCTCCTGCAGGGCGTAGGAACAGACCGGGCAGGAGAACCTGGCCGAAAAGAGATGCTCCTTGCCGCTGTCCATTTCGTAGGCGATGGCGCGTCCATCGGCGTGGCGTAAGGCGGTTTCGAATGATTCGGCCAGGCGCTGGCGCATGTCATCACGGATCTTGAGACGGTCGATAACGACATCGACGGTGTGCTTGTGTGTCTTGGCCAGCCGGGGCAGGGCATCGATTTCGTAAATGGCACCGTCGACACGCAGGCGGGCAAAACCCTGGGCGCGCAATTCGGCGAAGAGTTCCAGTTGCTCGCCCTTGCGGTTGGCGACGACTGGCGCCAGGATCATCAGCCGGGTCTCCGCCGGCAGGGCCAGCACGTGATCGACCATCTGTGAAACGGTTTGTGCGTCGAGCGCCAGACCGTGCTCCGGGCAATACGGCGAACCGGCGCGGGCGAACAGCAGGCGCAGGTAATCGTGGATTTCGGTGACGGTACCGACCGTCGAGCGTGGATTGTGGCTGGTCGCTTTCTGTTCGATGGAGATGGCCGGTGATAATCCTTCGATCAGATCGACGTCGGGTTTGTCGATGCGCTGCAGGAACTGGCGGGCATAGGCCGAGAGCGATTCGACATA
>CAYTWY010000164.1:0-2478 GCA_964440925.1 uncultured Propionivibrio sp.
ATCGAAGGCATGCGCGAAAACGTCGAGCGCGGCGAAAGCCTGCTGCGCGCGACAATCAGCGCCGGCATCTTTACGCCCATCGTCATGCAGATGGTGGCGGTTGGCGAAGAGTCGGGCGCGGTCGACGAGATGATGGACGAAATCGGCGACATGTATCGCCAGGAAGTTGAATACGAGCTGAAGACCCTGAGCCAGCAGATCGAGCCGATCCTGATCGTCATGCTCGGTATTCTGGTGCTCATCCTCGCGCTCGGCATCTTCCTGCCGATGTGGGATCTGGGCAAAGTGGCGCTGGGCAAGCGGTGAGCCGGCGGTGAACCCGGTGGCCGGACGCCTCCTGGTGCGCGGGATCGGTTCCCGCTGGTGGACGTCGGTGGTGGCGCTGTTCATCATCCTGGCGCTGGCGCTGCTGTTGCTGGCGCGGCTGGGTGACATGGAGGCGGCGAGCGAACGGGTGGTGCTCGAACTGACTCTGCGCAGCATGCAAACCGGCATGCTTATTGCTCGGGGAGAAGAGGAGATCGAAGGGCGGCCGCATGTTGCTTCCGCCTGGGTGGGCGCCAACCCCATCGCCTGGCTGGACAAACCGCCGCCGGGCTATCTCGGCGCCTGCCCGCCGGGCGAGGTTTTCGCCCTGCCGCAAGGCGCCTGGTGTTTTGATGGGCGGCATGGCGAATTGCGCTACCGGCTGCGGCAGCGCCTGGGGGCGGAAATTTTTGCCGCTAGCGCGCCGTCCGTGCTGCGCTGGAAGGTGGTGGCGGTGTTGCCCGGTAATGGCGCGCGCATCGAGTCGCTTACACCCATTTACCGCCCGGAAGGGTAAGATGTGGGCAGCGAAGTCGGGTATGGGGAGCGTTCGCCGGGGCGGACGCGGACGATTTTACGGTGGGGCGTGTTTGCCCCGAAGGGAGGAGAAGTCAACATGAAGCAATACACGCGAGGTTTCACCCTCATCGAGCTGATTGTCGTCGTGGCCATCATCGGCATCCTGGCGGCCATCGTTGTGCCGCGCTTCATCAATCTCGACCGGGAGGCGCGCATTGCGCAGCTCAATTCCATGGCCGCCTCGATGAATGCGGCGGCCGAACTGGTTTACGGCCGGGCCAAGATGGCCAACCCGGCCGTTGCCATGAATGCGGCGAACCAGATTCTGGCGGTCAATACCGACGGGGTCGGGAACGTCCAGATCGACTACGGCTATCCCGACGAAGTGGCTGCCGGGATCGACGCCGTACTCGACTTCAGCACCAGCGACTGGACCGTCGCCACTGTGGCCGGGACGCGCCAGTTCCAGTGGAAGAATTACGCCAACTGCTATGTGCGCTACGACGCGCCGGCCGCCGCGAACGGTGTGCCAACCATCACCGTTCTGGCCACCGGCTGTTGATCAGCCCTCTTCATGGAGCTTCGAATTATCATGAAACAACGCGGTTTTACCCTGATTGAACTGATTGTCGTCATCATCATCCTGGGCGTGATTTCGGCCATCGCCTTGCCGCGCTTCATCGGCATGCAGCGCGAAGCACGGATTGCTCAACTGAACGCCATGTCCGCTTCGGTCAAGGCGGCGGCACTGCTGGTGCGCGGCAAGGCCGAGGCGGACGGTACCGATCTGAGCAGCAACAGCGTGACGCTGAACGTCAATGCCAACGGCGTGACCACGGTCGACCTCGACTTCGGCTATCCGGACGCTTCCTCCACCGGCATTCAGGCCGCGGTCAGGGCCGGCAGTGAATGGACGATTTCCGGTACGGCACCCATCGTCTTCCAGTGGGGCACGTTTGCCCAGTGTCAGGTGAGCTATACGGCGCCAGCGGCGGCCGGCGGTCGGCCGACGGTTGCGATTACCGACACCGGCTGCTGAGACCCATGAATCGATTTGCGTTTGAAAACGTTTTTTAGGAGAAAAGCAATGAAGAAGCAAAGCGGTTTTACCCTGGTTGAACTGATTGTGGTGATTGTGATTCTGGGAATTCTCTCGGCGGTCGCGTTGCCACGCTTTATTAACGTGACGAACGGCGCGCGTGTCGCCGCGGTTCAAGGCATCGCTGGTGGTCTGCGTTCCGCCGTCGGGCTGGCTCAAGCGAGCTGGATGGCGGCCGGCGGTAACAGCGCTACAGTGAACATGGTCGGCGTTCCGGCGCCGGGGGTTGTCGTGGACGCTGCGACCGGGATTCCTGCAGGCACTGCAGCCGGGATCGGCGCGGCCATGCAGTCGCTCGACGGCGTGACGCCGGACTACACGACGGCAACGGCGGTGACGTTCTACCCTGATGGCTACGGCAGCGCGGCCTGTGGCGCGACGTATAACGGCACGACGGGCGTGGTCGGGGTCGATACCTCAGGCTGCTAACAGCCTGTCTGGAGCTTTCGTTTATTTTGCGGCGGCTCCGGTTCGGTTTTTTGATCCGGGCTGGAGGCCTCGCCAAATGGCGATCTCCAGCATGATTGCCCGAAGATTGGCGTAAAAAGGCCGTC
>CAYTWY010000165.1:0-2414 GCA_964440925.1 uncultured Propionivibrio sp.
GTCGTCTCGACGCAGCACGGGCCGGAAGTCTCGCACGCGCAGATTTCCGAGGCGGTGATCGAGGAAATCGTCAAGCCGGTCTTGCCCAAGGAACTGATTTCCGGGGAGACGCGCTTTCTGATCAACCCGACCGGCCGTTTCGTTGTTGGCGGCCCACACGGCGACTGCGGCCTGACTGGCCGCAAGATCATTGTCGACAGCTACGGCGGCACGGCTCGCCACGGCGGCGGCGCCTTCTCCGGCAAGGATCCGTCCAAGGTCGACCGCTCGGCCGCCTACGCCGCACGCTACGTGGCGAAGAACATCGTGGCCGCCGGCCTTGCCGAGCGCTGCGAAGTGCAGATCGCCTACGCCATCGGCGTTGCCAGGCCGGTCTCGCTGATGGTCGACACCTTCGGCACCGGCAAGATCAGCGACGAGAAAATCGTCGCTCTGATCGAGCGTCATTTCGACCTGCGCCCGAAAGGCATCATCCAGACGCTCGACCTGCTGCGCCCGATCTACGCCAAGACCGCCGCCTACGGTCACTTCGGCCGTGACGAACCGGAATTCACCTGGGAAGCAACGGACAAGGCGGCCGCACTCAAGGCCGATGCCGGCCTGTAAGCCCCCCGCTTTGGGCAGCAAGAAAAGGGTCTGACGACCCTTTTCTTTTTTCCCCGCCACACGAAAGGAGTAATATCCTTCGCATCGCTCGCAGCGCACCCGGCTCCGGATCATGCTCAAAAAAATAAACGTCGGCCAACTCACCGAAGGCATGCACATCAAGGAATTCTGCGGTTCCTGGATGGAACATCCGTTCTGGCGAACCTCCTTCGTCATCACCGACCCGCATGACATTGCCGCCATCCGCGAGAGCAGCATCCGCGAAGTCTGGATCGATACCGACAAGGGACTCGACGTTCCCCCCGGAGAAAACACGGTTTCGGTCGCGGAAAGCGAAGCGCAAGTCGATGCCGAACTGCAGCGCGCCGCCGAAGAGCATCGCGACATCGCTCCGGTTGCGGCCAGCATCGAGCTCGAACGCGCCGCCAAGATCTGCGCCCAATCGAAGCGTGCCGTCACCTCGATGTTCCACGAAGCGCGCATGGGCAACACGGTCAACACCGCCGGCGCGCAGCGCCTGGTCGAGGAAATTTCCAATTCGGTCAGCCGCAACCCCGGCGCCCTGATCAGCCTGGCGCGCCTGAAAACAGCCGACGACTACACCTACATGCATTCGGTCGCCGTCTGCGCCCTGATGATCGCCCTGGCCAAACAACTCGATCTCGATGCGGAACAAACGCGCTCGGCAGGCATTGCCGGCCTGCTGCACGACCTCGGCAAAGCCATGATGCCCATGGAGGTGCTCAACAAACCGGGCAAGCTTACCGACGCAGAATTCGCCATCATGAAGAAGCATCCGGAAGAGGGCTACAAATTGCTGCAAACCAGCAACGCCCCCGACCCTGTCGCGCTCGATGTCGTGCTGCACCACCACGAAAAAACCGATGGCTCGGGTTACCCGAAGGGCTTCAGAGACAGCGAAATCAGCCTGTTTGCCAAGATGGGGGCGGTCTGCGACGTCTACGACGCAATCACCTCGAACCGCCCGTACAAGGCCGGCTGGGATCCGGCCGAATCCTTGCGCAAGATGGCCGAATGGGCCAACGGCCATTTCGACCAGACCATCTTCCACGCCTTCGTGAAGAGCCTCGGCATCTACCCGATCGGTTCCCTCATCAGTCTCGACTCCGGCCGTCTCGGGCTGGTCATCGACCAGTCAGAAAAATCGCTGCTCACACCGCGCGTCAAGGTCTTCTTTTCGATCCGCGCCAATGCCCGCATTGCGCCGGAAATCATCGACCTCTCGCACCCGGCCTGCAAGGAAAAGATCGCCAGCCGCGAAGACCCGGCGCAGTGGAAGTTTCCCGACCTGAACGAACTGTGGCAGGACAAGCACGACTGAGCGCACGCCACGGCAGCCCAATCGCGCGTATAATCGCCCTCCTATCCGAGGAGCGCTGCAAAACTGTTGTTCTTCAGTTTCAGGCTCGGATTCTTCAACGGCGCTCACCTGACCAACCCGTGCCGGACGCGGGAAGAGGGTGAGAATGAACGAAGCGTTCAATCCCACGCCCCGCACCGGCTACAGTTCTTAAGGAGAATTGCTGTGGCTGAATTGAACGATTACGTTGTTGCCGACCTCACGCTGGCGGATTGGGGACGCAAGGAAATCCGCATCGCCGAAACCGAGATGCCGGGGCTGATGGCCATCCGCGAGGAGTTTGCTGCGGCCCAGCCGCTCGGCGACGGCCTCCAGCAGTTCGTCAAAATCCGCATGATCGCTCAACGGAATCGCGTGATCGACGCGAAGCCGGTACTTCATTCGCGGATCGACCGCCCAGCCCGTCGTGGCGATATGAACCTGCCGC
>CAYTWY010000166.1:0-2381 GCA_964440925.1 uncultured Propionivibrio sp.
CCACGAGAGCGAAGGGGCGACCACTCGGCAGCGGCTTGCTCCAGAGCAGACGGTGGTACCGGCGCAGCGTCGGACTGAGCTTGTCAGGATCGCCGCCTTCTGGCGTGTCGCGCCGAAGGTCGAAGCGAATGTCGATCGCGTCTGAGGTGCTCATGCCGGGGATTGTTTGGGCCTTCGAATAGTTGCGGGCGATGCGCGAGTCTGCCGTCTGCCTAACTATAAATAGGGATCATGACGCAATGTTTTCCGTCATGACGTATAAAATGGTATTTTGCTGTATATTTGTACAGCTGTTCTGTGATAATCTTAATAAAATCATTGCGGTGGTTTCATTTAGTGGAGCCTAAAAATGCCAGAAAATCCGTCATCTGTGTTATCGGCCGAGCCTTCTTCTTCTCCCCGGCTCCTTGATCGGGTTGTGCAACGCATCCGTTTCAAGCACTACAGCATCCGTACCGAGCACGCGTATACGGATTGGATTAAACGATTTATCCGGCATTTTGGCAAGCGTCATCCCAAAGACATGGGGGCCGAGGAGGTTCAGGCTTTTCTTTCTCATCTGGCGGTCTCTGGGCGAGTTGCGGCTTCGACTCAGAATCAGGCCAAGAGCGCATTGCTGTTTCTTTATAAAGAGGTGCTGGCGCTTGAGTTGCCCTGGCTCGATAAGGTGGAGGCCGCCAAGACATCCAAACGCTTGCCGGTGGTGCTGACCCGTGAGGAGGTGGCCGCTGTTTTGTCCAGGCTTGAGGGGAGCCATCATTTGATTGCGAGTCTGCTCTATGGGACGGGCTTGCGCATCATGGAAGGGCTGCGGTTGCGGGTCAAGGATGTGGATTTCGCGCGGGGCGAAATTCTGGTTCGGGACGGCAAAGGTGCGAAGGATCGGGTGACCATGTTACCGGCGAGCCTGGCACTGGCTTTGCGCGCACATCTTGCGCATGCGCGGGAACTGCATCAGGCCGATCTGGCTGCGGGGTATGGTGAGGTGTATTTGCCGTATGCGCTGGATCGCAAATATCCGTCAGCCGGGCGCGAGTGGATGTGGCAATACGTTTTCCCGGCGGCGAGCCTGTCGGTTGATCCACGTTCGGGTGTGGTCCGTCGTCATCATATCCAGGATCAGGCGGTGCAGCGCGCTATCCGGCAGGCGGTGCGTGATGCCGGGATCAACAAACCGGCGACGCCGCACACGCTACGGCACAGCTTTGCCACGCATTTGCTGGAAGCGGGTTACGACATCCGCACGGTGCAGGAGTTGTTGGGGCATTCCGATGTGTCAACAACGATGATTTACACCCATGTGTTGAATCGTGGCGGACGCGGGGTGGCTAGCCCGCTGGATCAGCTGGTGCGGCAATGAGTGCTTCGCTTTCTGGCGTGATGCTCTGCGAGCCAATATCCATGCGCCTTTCATGGCGTGCCATTGGAGATCGCCGATTGACGGGTGTTGTGGCTTTGGGGCTTGGCGTCAGACTTTGAAGCTGATGTGTGGCAGGGTCGGGTCGTCCTTGCGTCGCCGATGCGTGCGGGTGTCGAGCAGGGTGGGGCGGCTTTCCTTGCGTCGTTCGCCGCAGCGGCGTTCGATGCCCTCGGGCGGGTGGCTGTGGCGCGCTGGTGGTGTGCGCCGGTGTTCGCTTCCCGCTGTCTGGTTTTCGCGGGCGTCGTTTTGTCTGGCGCCCGGGGTGCGCTCGGCCAGCGAATCGGAGAGTGCGGCACGCAGGGCGCTGCCGGCGTCGACCGGCGTGGCGCGCGTGCCTTCGTCGCCCGGCAGGTCGTCGTTTCCGCCGCTGTTGGGCCGGTGGAGAAGGGGCAAAATCATCATCGGGAAACCCGCGTGTTTTTTTTGAGTGCTTGATTTATCGGCTGTTTTTTTTCGGACTTGAGTTTTTTTGCACGTTAGGAACGGTGATGGAACGCCGGCCGGCGTGCCTTGTCCACTGTGCGTCATGTGCACAGCCGAGGAGTCGTTCATGAACCGGGAAGCAGAAGACGTTGTCACGCCGGAGGGCGGTTTGACGCAACAGCAGATCGATCAGCGGGTGTTCGATCTGTATGACGAGTATTGCCACGGGCGGATGGATCGGCGCGATTTCCTCGCGCGGGCTGCCGCGCTGGTCGTGGTTGGTGGTTCCGGGCTGGCGATGGCGCAGGCCTTGCTGCCGCGTTATGCGCAGGCGCAAACGATTTCGTTTACCGATGCGCGCATCAAGGCGACCTACGTGACCTATCCTTCCCCCGCAGGCAATTCGGGGCGCATGCGCGGCTATCTGGTGCAGCCGCAGGGCAGGCCACCGTTTCCGGCCGTGTTGGTCATTCATGAAAATCGTGGTCTGAATCCGTACATCGAGGATGTGGCGCGGCGTGTGGCGACCGAGGGGTTT
>CAYTWY010000167.1:0-2347 GCA_964440925.1 uncultured Propionivibrio sp.
GCAGGATGAATTGCGGGCGCCCCTTGCAGGCTTCGCGGATCTGCTCGTAGAGCTTTTTCTCCTGCCAGGCGGCGACCCATTGCGGTTCGCGCTTGGCGAGGTCGCCGCGCATCGGGAAAGGGGTGTCGGTCAGGTTCAGGGTGTTCTTGTAGTCGGCCATGATGGTTACTCAATGCGTGAAGTAGTGTCGGGCGGATTCGACATCGCGGGCGATTTGTGCTTTCAGCGCTCCGATGTCGGGAAATTTCGTTTCGTTGCGCAGCTTGTGCAGAAAACGCACCTCAAGGTGTTTGCCGTAGATGTCGCGTGAAAAATCGAGCAGGTGGATTTCCAGAATGGGGCGTTTCATCAGGTTGATACTCGGGCGCAGCCCCAGGTTGGCGACGCCGGGGTGCGGCCCGTCCGGCAGGCCGTGCACCTCAACGGCAAAGACGCCGAGTAGCGGCGATTTGCGGTGCTTGATGTGGATGTTGGCGGTGGCAAATCCCAGTTGTTGTCCGAGCCGTTCGCCGCGCACGACGCGTCCGTCCATGGTGTAAGGTCGTCCGAGAAGGCTTGCGGCGTGCTCCAGGCGCCCCTCGCTCAGGGCGTGGCGCACGGCGGAACTGGAAGCGCGCTCGCCATGGATGGCGATGCCGGGCAGACGTTCGACCGAGAAGCCGTAACGCCGGCCGGCTTCTTCGAGCAGAGTGAAATTGCCCTGGTGTTTCGCGCCGAAGCGGAAATCGTCGCCAACGATCAGGTGTTTTACGCGCAGGCTGTCGACGAGTGCCTGCCGGATGAATTCTTCCGCCGTGAGTGCGGCAAAAGCCGCGTTGAAGCGGATGACGCAGGCCAGGTCGATACCGCTGCCGGCCAGCAGTTCGAGTTTTTCGCGCAGCGTCGATAAGCGTGTGGGCGCCGTGGCCGGGGAAAAGAATTCGCGCGGCTGCGGCTCGAAGGTCAGGGTTGCCGCCGCCAGCCCCGTGGCGTCGGCGATTTCCCGCAGACGGGAGAGCAGGCCGCGATGCCCCAGATGCACGCCATCGAAGCTGCCGATGGTGAGCACCGTATCTCGGGAGAATTTTCGGTAAAAACCGCGCTGGACAAGCATCGCAAATGGCTGGCGAGAATCGGGGAAAAAGCCTGAATTATAACGGGTTTAGAGGCTATTGCGGGGGCTGTGCCCAGACAGGATGGCGGTTTTCCCGGCATAGCTTCCGTCCGTCCCGGTTTTGTCGCATCGCAGCCAATACGCGCTGCGTTAGAGGCGTTTTTGCCCGATTTTCCTATGGGGGCGGGCATTGCCTCGGTTATCCTTGGCGCTACGAGTTGTCGAAGGCGAAGGAAGCTTCTTGCGATGAACGAAAAGCAGAAAGTCGAGCATGCATGCACATCGGCACCGCCCGCGGCGCGGCGCCTCGTTCGGCATCTGGTGCGGCTGTTGCTGCTGAAAGTCATCCTGCTGGCGTTGCTGTGGAGCGTGTTTATCCGGCCTTACCGCATCAGCGTCGATGCTCCGGCCATGGAAAGTCGCTTTGGCGCCGCCGCATCCCCCTCAATTCCAGGAGAACACCGCTCATGATCGATCCAACGGTCGTTGATCTGTCGCGCCTGCAGTTTGCCGCGACTGCCATGTATCACTTCATTTTCGTGCCGCTGACCCTGGGCCTGGCCTGGCTGCTGGTTATCATGGAGGCGCTCTATGTGCGCAGCGGGCAGCCCATTTACAAGGAAATGAGCCGCTTCTGGGGCAAGCTGTTCGGCATCAACTTTGCCATGGGGATCTGTACCGGAATTACGCTGGAATTTCAGTTTGGCACCAACTGGGCGTATTACTCGCACTATGTCGGCGATATCTTCGGCGCGCCGCTGGCCATCGAGGGCATGCTGGCCTTCTTTCTCGAATCGACCATGTTCGGGCTGTTCTTCTTCGGCTGGGACCGTCTGTCCAGGCGCGCACACCTGGCCGTGACCACCCTGATGGCGCTGGGCACCAGCCTGTCGGCGATCCTGATTCTGATCGCCAATGCCTGGATGCAGCATCCGGTGGGTGCGTTCTTCAATCCGCTGACCATGCGTATGGAACTGAGTGATTTTCTGGCTATTGTTCTCAGTCCGGTGGCGCAGGTGAAATTCGTGCATACCGTCGCTTCCGGCTATGTTACCGGCGCGTTGTTTGTGCTGGCCATTTCGGCGTGGTACCTGCTCCAGGGGCGGCACCTTGAATTCGCCCGTCGATCCTTGCGCATGGCGGCGCTTTTTGGCGTCTTCTCTTCCATTCTGCTGATCGTGGTCGGGGACGAATCCGGCTTTGAAGTGGCCAATACGCAGAAGTCGAAGCTGGCGGCGATGGAGGCGATCTGGG
>CAYTWY010000168.1:0-2345 GCA_964440925.1 uncultured Propionivibrio sp.
AGGTGAGCGAGGAGTAGCCGGTGCCGAAATCGTCGAGCGAGAAGGCGACGCCGAGTTCGCGGCATTCCTCGATGATCTCCGAGACGCGGGTCAGGTCTTCAAGGGCGCTGGTTTCGAGAATTTCGATTTCCAGGTCGCCGGGGTGGATGTCCGGGTGCGTGGCGAGGATTTCGCGCAGACGTTCGGCGAAATTGCCGTGCAGCAGTTGTCGCGCGCCGACGTTGATGCTGATGGGGATTGTCGTTCCGGCGCGGCGCCAGAGTTCCATCTGGCGCAATGCGGCGTCGATCACCCATTCGCCGACATCGACGGCCAGCGCGTGATCCTCGATGACCGGCAGGAAGGCCGCCGGATGGAGCAGCCCGCGCTCCGGATGTTGCCAGCGGATCAGCGCTTCGGCGCCGATCATTACGCCGGTGCGCATATTCACCTTGGGCTGGTAGTGCAAAACGAATTCGTGCCGGTTGAGCGCCCGGCGGACATGTTCCAGGCTTTCGTGATGCCCGCGCACGCTGCGATCCTGCTCGGCATCGAAAACATGGTAGCGGTTCTTGCCGGCCAGCTTGGCCTGGTACATCGCCTGATCGGCCTGGCGGAACAACTGGTCGGCATCGACGTCTTCCGCCTGCGGATAGAAAGTGATGCCGAGGCTGGCGGAGACCTGCAGGGTCAGGCCGTTGACCCTGACCGGCGAGGCAGCGGCGTCGAGCAGGCGGGTGAGCATGGGGATGCTGTCGGAAGTGTCGTTCAGATCGAGCAGGACGGCGATAAATTCGTCGCCGCCCAGGCGTGCCAGGGTATCGCCTTCGCGCAGGCTCTGTTTCATCTGTTCGGACAGGGAAATCAGCAGATGATCGCCGGTTTCGTGTCCATAGCGGTCGTTTATCGACTTGAAACCGTCCAGATCGAGATAGGCCACGGCCAGTAGTTGCCCGCGCCGTTCGGCCTGCGCCATGGCCTGCTGCAGACGGTCGGCGAGCAGCACGCGGTTGGGCAGGGTGGTCAGTACGTCGAAATGGGCAATGTGTTCGAGTCGTTTCTGGTGTTCCTTGAGCGCCGTGATGTCGGAGAACAGCGCCACGTAGTGCTGCGCCTGGCCGCTGGCGTCGTTGATGGTGCTGATGGTCAGCAGTTCGGCGAAAAGTTCGCCATTCTTGCGCCGGTTCCACAATTCGCCGTACCAGTGCCCCTTTTTTTCGAGGGCGGTCCACATCAGCGTGTAGAAGGCCGCATCCTGGATGCCGGACTTGAGCAGGCGCGGATTCTTGCCCAGTACTTCGTCGTGCGTGTAGCCGGTGATGCGGGAAAACGATTCGTTGACGTCGATGATCGCACCGTCGCCGTCGGTGATCATGATGCCCTCGCGTGCGTGCGAGAAAACGCTCGCCGCCAGGCGGGTTTTTTCTTCCGCCCGCCGGCGTTCGGTGATGTCGATGGTATAGCCGGCAAGAATGTGCTTCTCGCCCATGTCGATGGGAAACTTGATCGTCGTGTAGTGGCGGCCGTTGAAATCCTCGTCCTGGCGGAACACGCTGTTGCCGGCGATTACCGCCCAGTCGTCGGCGGTGATCCGGGCAGCGAATTCGGACGGGAAGAGTTCGTGCATGGCCTTGCCGATCATCTCCCGTGCTTCGATGCCGATCATCTCCCGTGCTTCGATGCCGATCATCTCGCGGAAGTTGTCGCTGGCCTGGATGACCCGGCTTTCATGCGGGGTCACTTCCTTGATGAAGACGTAGATCGGCGAGTGCTCCATGAACAGCGAGAACAGTTTCTGGCTGTTTTGCAGTTGCGCTTCGATCGCTTTGTGTTCGGTGATGAAGCGGGCCTGGCGGAGGTTGTTGTAGGCGGAGAGCGAGAGCTGGTTGGCGAGGGTGAACAGAGCCTGCGCGATTTGTTCGAAATGTTCGCGCGACATTGCCGGCACTTCGTCGAAAGCGCGCATGAATTCGCCTTCGTCGGCGCCGATTTCGGCGGCGTAGGCGCGCATCGATGCGGCGTCCACGCTCTCGTCGCGCACTTGCCCGATCAGCCAGTTGGCGAGGTGATGGCCGCCGACGTTGATGGCCGTGCCGGCGTCCCACAGGCCGCTGCTCATGCAGCGCTGCACCAGCGGCCCGGCGGGATGGTGGCGGCCGATCAGCGCGTCCGACTGCTGGCAGTTGGTGCAGCCTTTTTCCGTGCCGCGGATGATTTCGCTGCACAGGCGGGTGAAATTGCTCGGTGCGGTAATCGGCTCGCCATCCGGGGTGGTGATGATCGAGGCGACGCCGGTGGCCTGGGCGAATTCGTCCTGGATGCGCTGGATTTCGTCGAGGCGGAACAGATCGGCGAAGTCGATGCGG
>CAYTWY010000169.1:0-2310 GCA_964440925.1 uncultured Propionivibrio sp.
TCTACTCTTTTTTCTGCCTAAAAAATAGTCAATGGCCGCAGCGTTTGCGTGCGGCCATCGGTATCGGGTGCAAGAAACCTAGTCGGGCAGGCGGTAGCGTTGCGCGCGGTAGAGCCAGGAACCGAGGAGGGCATGCGCCAGGGCGCGTTGTTCCATGGCCTCGTCCGGCGTGTCCGGCAGGCCGGTCTGCAAATGCTTTTCCCTTGGTTCGTAACGACCGTGTACCGGCGGCTTGTCGGGGCGCAAAACGACGACGTTCGGACCTTCCATCCAGGCGTAGTTCTGTTCGTACTGCATCATGGCCCGGCCGGGGAGACCTTCCGGTTCGCGCGTCAGGTCGCGTCCGATCATCGGATGTACAGCGTCGACGCCGAGCAGCGAGAGCAGCGTCGGCGGCAGGTCGATCTGGCTGGCGACCGTCTTGACGGTGCGGGGCTTGATGTCGGCGCCGAAGATCAGGCCGGGGATGTGGAAATGTTCGATCGGCACCAGACCGTCGCCGCGTACGCGGATGTCGTGGTCGGCCACCACCACGAACACCGTATCCTTCCAGTAGTCGCTTTGGCGCGCTTTCTTGACGAACTGGCCGAGTGCGTAATCGGTGTATTTCACGGCGTTGTTTTCGGTATCGGCAGGCTGTTCGTATAGCGCGATGCGTCCGGCCGGATATTCGAAAGGCGAATGGTTGGTCAGGGTGAATAACAGGGTAAACGAGGGCCGGCCGCTCTTGTGTTTGGCCAGTAGTTGCTCATGCGCCTTGTTGAACAGGTCTTCATCAGAGACGCCCCAGCTGCCTCTGAAAACCGGGTGCGGGAAATCATTTTCGTCGGTGACCCGGGCAAAGCCGTTGGCCAGGAAGAAGGCGCGCATGTTGTCGAAATGCGATTCGCCGCCGTAGATGAATTCCGATTCGTAGCCCTGTTGCCCGAGGATTTGTGCCAGGTTGGCGAAATTGTGCTGCGCCAGCGACAGCTTGACTGTCGATTGCGCCGGGGTCGGCGGAAAGCCGGTGACTACCGCTTCAATGCCGCGCACCGAGCGGGTGCCGGTGGCATAGAGCTGTTCGAACCACCAGCCGGTCTTCTTCAGTTTCTCGATTTCCGGGGTCACCGGCAGGCCGCCGAGTGACGCGACGAATCCGGCGCCGAGGCTTTCTTCGAGGATGATGACCAGGTTGAGCGGCTTCTTGCGGCGTACGCTGGCGGTCTGCCGTGTCAGCGTCGGGATCTCGGCATCGCCGACGAGCGGGCGGGCATCGTGCAGCAGTGTGCGTGTCGTTTGCACCTGCTTGAGAATCTCCTGTAGCTCAAGCTTGCCGTAGATTTCGCTCGAGTTGGCCTCGTTTTGCAGGTTGTAGAGGGCGTAGGTGACCGACCAGGCCGAGTCGAGAATCAGACTGTTGACCAGCGGGTCGCTGGTCAGGGCGAACAGCGCCGGGTTGGCCGGACGATGCTCGAAGCTGGAGCGGATGGCGCCCAGGCAGAGAATGACGATCAGCGGCCAGGTGAGCCATAGGCGCCGCGACGACCAGCAGCGCTCTTGTGTGCGCCATGAGCGCAGCAGCCGGAACATGCCCCAGGTCGCCAGCAGGGTCAGCGCGCTCCCGGCAACTAGGGGCAGGCGGAAGCCGTTCCACAGCATCGGCAAGATTTCGCCGGGGTATTTCAGATATTCGACGAACAGCCGGTTCGGACGAACGCCGTATTCGGCAATGAAGGTCGGTGAGGCGGCCTCGAGGAAAGTGAGCAAGGCATACGACAACGTGACCCAGAAGGCGCTCAGGCGACGCCAGAGTGTCCACTTCAGACTGGCCAGAAAGGGCGCCAGGAGCACCAGCGGCAGGCTGAGCAGGCTGAGCTGGATGATATCGACGCGGATCCCTTGCAGCAGGATGTGCGCCCAGGCGCCGCTTGCCGCAACGCGTTCGGATTGCCACAGCATGAGCGCTACCCGGGCCAGAGAGATGAGCGGCAGTCCGGCGCCGAAGAGCAAGGCGACGGGCGTATAGGCGTCGAAGAGTGACCGGCGCGATGTGGCGCGGCGGGTTTTCGGTGTCTCCGGCGCTATTTTCTCGGCCTCCGGCGGGTTTGGGCTGGTCTTCTCTGGCATGCAGGGCGCTCGATTGAGGAAGCGGGAGGCAGGAGTATAGGGGGAAATGCTTAAGACAGGCTTAAGGATGTAGCCCTTCGTTCGCTGGCGACTGGCGCGGATCAGTCATGGCGCATGATTTCTTCGATGTCGGCGATGGTTTTCGGGGCGTCGGTGTAGATCTCGCCCCCGGTCTCGGTGACGAAAACGTCGTCCTCGATG
>CAYTWY010000170.1:0-2157 GCA_964440925.1 uncultured Propionivibrio sp.
AGAAAATTCGGGATGCGCAACTCTCCCGGGTTAATTATCAGGTCGTTGTGGGCGGTTCCGAGGTTGAGTCTGGCACGGTCAGCGTTGCCTGCCGGAAAACACTGCACGAAAGCCGGTGTGTCGAGAACCGGTGCGCAACCAGATGGTGACAGGCCGTGTCGGTCTGGGTTGTGGCTGCGTAAGCCGAGAAAGCGTCCGATGGCTTGCTCCGCTTGTGACACCCTGATCGACTTCCACATCGGTCTTGGTGGACCCGCGCAGCGCGGCTTCCTCAAACGCCTCGACATCCTGTAACCTGTAGCGCACCTGGATGCCCAGCTTGAGGAACAGCGGGCCGCCCGATTCGGTGCGCCAGCGCTCCAAAGTCGCCTCACTGATCCGCCAGCGCTCAGCCAGCTCGGTCTGGGTCATGCATCGTTCGGTCTTCATCTGCATCTTTCCGCAAGTGTTGTCAGGACTGCTATGAAGGCGCTGTTTGCCGGAAAAGCCAAGTGGGGAGTCGATCCAGTCTGAAACCGGAACTGAATGATGCATCGGTGAGGCGAGGGCAGGACGGCCAATCACCCGAATCTTTCCTCACCAACCCCAAGCGTTACTCAGGTGTTTGGAGAGCTGGTTCGAAACTGAGAGATGGCCCCGCGCAGTTGGACAGGATTTCGGTTTTTTTAAGTGATATTTCTGCCGGGTTTTAAGCCGCCGCGGCGAGCGGCGGCTGGTTGAAGTTGAAGTAAGCCATGTCGGGTGTTTTCCCGTCAAGCATGGAATGCGGGCGACGGCGGTTATAAAAGTCGAAGTAGCGGCTCAACGCCTGCCGGGCCACGGAAACGGTCTCGTAGCCGTGCAGATAGACCTCTTCGTATTTCACGGACTTCCACAGTCGTTCAACGAAGACGTTGTCGCGCCAGCAACCTTTGCCATCCATGCTGATCTGAATGCCGTTCTGTGCAAGAACGCCAATGAAGGCGGCGCTGGTGAATTGGCTGCCTTGGTCGGTGTTCATTATTTCCGGCGCCCCGTACTTGCGAATGGCTTCTTCCAGCACCTCGACGCAGGGATCGGCGGTCAGCGTATTCGATAAGCGCCATGCCAGAACACGGCGTGTCGCCCAATCCAGAACAGCGGTCAGATAGACAAAGCCGCGCTGCATCGGGATGTAGGTCGTATCCATCGCCCAAACCTGATTTGGGCGGTCAATGGTGAGCTTGCGCAGAAGGTAGGGGTAGATTCGGTGCGCTTGGTTGCGGCGGCTGGTATTGCTCTTGCGATAGAGGGCCTCGATGCCCATCTTCTTCATCAGCGTGCCGATGTGCTTACGCCCGACCTCAAGATGTTCCAGCCTGAGCATGTCGCGCAACATACGGGCACCGGCGAACGGATGCTCCAGATGCAACTCGTCGATCCGGCGCATCAAGCGAAGGTCTATGTCCGGAATCGGCTGCGGCTCGTAATACACCGACGACCGGGCCAGTTCAAGGAGTTCTGCCTGCCGAACAACAGGCAAGTCATGCGTCCGATCAATCATTTCTTTGCGCTCGCATCGCCTACGCGACCGAGCGCGCCGGCCAAAAAATCAATCTCCAGCGCCTGCCGGCCGATTTTGGCGTGAAGCTCTTTTAGATCGGGCATTGCCGCCTGCTTCTCTCCGGCCGTGGCGAACACGCCGACAGCGTTCTCCAATAACTGCGTCTTCCATTGCGTGATCTGGTTCGGATGAACGTCAAATCGTTCCGCTAACGTGGCCAAGGTCTCGTCGCCCTTGAGAGCGGCAATTGCCACTTTGGCCTTGAAAGCGGCTGTGTGGTTACGGCGGGGTCTTCTCATTTCTTTCTGCTCCTGGTCGTCGGCAACTTACGTCGCACATTGGAGCAGAAATATCACTTTGCCGACTGTCCGATTTCGCGGGGCCATCTCTATACGGCGCTTTCCGGCAGATCGAGGCGTTCCGCGACCTGGCCCGCACCCTGCAATCGCTCGGCTGCCGTGTCGGCATCGAGTACTTTGGTCAGTGCTTTGCCGAAAGCGATCAGCTGACCAGTCTGGGCATCGATTACATCAAGGTTCATCCGAGTTTCGTGCGCAATCTCGCCGCCAACGCCGGCAATCAGGAGTTCCTCAAGGGGCTGTGCCACATGGCGCACGCCCTCGACATCGACATCA
>CAYTWY010000171.1:0-1952 GCA_964440925.1 uncultured Propionivibrio sp.
GCTGTCGATGTGCTTGTCGCCGGCTGGGGTTGTGCGCCGGTCGCACAAGATGCAGCGAAAGTTTCCGGTGTGTGCCGGGTGTTACTGGCCGAAGCGCCGCATTGTTTCGACCAGGCACCGGAAAACATGACGGCACTGGTTTTGGCCCACGCTTCCGGCTATAGCCACGTGCTGGCGGCAGCGACAGCGGCGGGAAAGAATTTCATGCCGCGTCTTGCTGCCGTGCTCGATGTGGCGCAGATTTCCGATATTGTGGCCGTTGAGTCGGCCGATACTTTCGTGCGTCCGATTTATGCCGGCAATGTGCTGCAGACCGTACGTTCGTCCGATGCCGTGAAGGTGGTGACCGTGCGCCCGACGGCGTTTGCCGCGGCAGGAAACGGGGGCTGCGGGCGGATCGAATCGGTCGCCGTTCCGCCAAACCAGGCCAAAAGCCGGGTGCTTGGGCGGGCAATATCCGCATCCGGACGGCCGGAGTTGCGCGCCGCACAGGTCGTGGTTGCCGGAGGCCGCGGGCTGGGGAGCGCCGCGAATTTTTGCCGTTTGCTCGAACCTTTGGCGGACTGTCTTGGCGCGGCGTTAGGGACCACGCGTGCCGCAGTCGATGCCGGTTATGCCGGAAACGAATTGCAGATCGGGCAGACCGGCAAGATTGTCGCCCCCAGGCTTTACCTGGCCATTGGACTCTCCGGTGCCATCCAGCACTGGGCAGGAATGAGGGACAGCGCGCTGATCGTGGCCATCAACAAGGATGCTCAGGCACCGATTTGCCAGCTTGCCGATTACTGCCTGGTGGCTGATCTGTTCGAAGCGGTACCGGCCTTGACCTGCGCCTTGCAAAAAGCGGCGGCAGCGCCGGATTGATGCCCGGATCCGGGCAGGTTCGGCGCGGGGAGGAGATGCGGCGGGCGGGTTAGCGAATCGGCTGCTGGCGGCTACAATGCAATGAAGAGCGGGTTTTGCCATTGCGAAGGAGTGCAGAGTGAAGCAATCGATCTTTGACGCCGCTGAAGCATTTCGCCATGCGGCTAGGACGGTGACGATCGGCGAAGTCAGTTTTCCCACCAGCCTTGATGCCAGTCGGCGCGTTCTGAAGGCAGTGGAGAATCCGGATATCGGCCTGGCGACACTGGCCAAAATCGTGGTTGCCGAGCCTTTGCTTTCGGCCAAGGTGATCCGGCTGGCCAATTCAGTGGCCTTGAATCCGACCAATCTGCCGGTCAGGGACGTCCGGCAGGCTGTTTTGCGTGTCGGAATGGATCCGGTCAAGTCGCTGGCCATGGCGTTGATTCTCGACCAGTTGCGGCAGTCGCAACGGCACAGCCTTTGTCGCGACTACGCCAACCGCCTGTGGGAACGCAGCGTTCATGTGGCGGCTCTATCCTACGTTCTGTCACGCAAGTTGACGCGGCTCAATGCCGACGAGGCGATGTTTGCCGGGATTGTGCATGATCTGGGTCGTTTCTATCTGCTTTCGCGTCTGGCCGATTTCCCCGCACTGCTGGAAGCGCCACCGCTGCTGGCCGAGATCATCAATGACTTTGCCGAGGTGCTGACGGAGAAAGTGCTCAATGCACTCAACATGCCGGATTTCGTCGTGCAGGCGGTACTTGCATCGCGCCGCTACAGCGGCCCGATGCCGCCCGACAACCTGGCCGATCTGCTTTTTATCGCCTGTGCCGTTTCTCCGCGCGAGGATCCCTTCGCGGCGCTCGACGAGCGCATGCTCTCCGTGCCCGATGGCGCGGCCCGGCTCGGCCTTGATCAAGGCGTGGTGGCCGAGGCCATTGCCGCTTCCGGCGACGAAATCTACTCGATCATCGTGGCGCTCGATGGCGCCTGAATGCACGGGAGGAAAAATTGTGCGCATATTCGGCGTTTTTCTGTTGCTCCTCTTGTCCGCCTGCGGCGTCGACAGCGCCGCTTCCCTGGCGACGCTTGGCAAACTGCAG
>CAYTWY010000172.1:0-1943 GCA_964440925.1 uncultured Propionivibrio sp.
GCGCGGCTTCGATGAGGAAGGTGCCGCTGCCGCACATCGGGTCGAGCAGGGGCGTGCCGGGTTGCCAGCCGGATAGGCGCAGGATGCCGGCGGCGACGTTTTCCTTGAGCGGGGCGTCGACGGTTTTCTGGCGCAGGCCGCGCTGGTAGAGCGGCGCGCCCGAGGTGTCGATGTAGAGGGTGCATTCTTCGGCGGTGATGAAGCCGTGCAGGCGTACGTCTGGTTCGCGGGTGTCGACGCTGGGGCGTTTGCCGGTATCGGCGCGGAAGCGGTCGCAGACGGCGTCCTTGATGCGCAGGGTGATGAAGTCGAGGCTCTTGAGCGGGCATTTGACTGCGGTGACGTCGACGCGGATGGTTTGCGTTGCGGCAAACCATTTGGGCCATTCGCAGTCGAGCGCCAGTTTGTAGATGTCGTCTTCCTTGGCATAGCGGCCATGGGCGACGCGCCAGAGAATGCGGGTGGCGATGCGCGAGTGCAGGTTGGCCGCGTAGCAGGCCGGCCAGTCGGCGGCGAAGTGTACGCCGCCCGGAATCGGCTTCAGATCCTTGACGCCAGCGGCGGTGAGATCTTCGGCGAGCAGCGCTTCAAGGCCGCGCGGGCAGGTAGCAAAAAATTTTTCCAAGGGTTTTCCTGAGCAGGTCGGGGTGAAATAACGGGTGGTCACAGTTGCGGCAGCGACAAGACAGTACGATGGTTCAAAGAAAGAGTGGTATCGATCCGGCCGACACCCTGCACGCGGTGGCGTCGGGCAAATGCGGCAAATCGTCCTGAGCGCTGTGCTACACTTTTGTCACGCTGTGTTCCTGTCAGGGAAAACAGCCGCCGCCAAGTTCCAGACAGGATTTTACCGGATACACCCACTCTTGCAGATGGATTGTCATGCCTGATGTTTTTATTTCCCGCCAGCCGCTCGTCAATCGGCAGAGCAAAATCATCGCCACGCGTCTGAGCCTGCATCTCGAGAATGGCGCGACAACACGCGACGCCGCAGGGGCTCTCGGTGTCCTGTCCGAATACTGGCCGCACGGCGAAAAACTGTTTTTCATTCATTGTGCCGATGTCCCCTGCGATGCCGCCCTGCTCGAGTGGACGTTTCCCGAGAACACCACGCTCGAGGTCGATTCCGGCGCGCTGACCGGCACGCAAGGCGAAGCCTTCATCGCCGCCCTGCGCGCCACGCAACCTTCGCTCTGTTTGAATTTTGACGCACAGGCGCAAGCCGCCCTGGCGACCGGCGTGCAATTCCGGTTCATCGGCTTCGATGCGCAGAGCATTGCTCCGGCGCAACTGCGCGCCGTGGCTGCGCAAACGCAGGCACATGGAATCGGCATCGCCTTCAACGTCTATGACGGGCAGAGTTTTCAGGACTGCCTCGATGCCGGCGTCAATGCCGCTGCCAGCTGGTTCTTCAAGCGTCCGACGCAGGCAGCGGCCAAATCGCTCAACCCGGTGCAGGCGCAGATCATCCGCGTCCTCAACCTGGTGCGCAAGAACGCCGACCTGAAGGAAATTGAATCGGCGCTGAAGATGGACGTCGCCCTGTCCTACAAGCTGCTGCGCTACATCAATTCGGCCGGATTCGGCCTGTCCTGCGAAATCCAGTCCTTCCGTCACGCCGTTACCATTCTCGGTTACGACAAACTGAACAAGTGGCTGTCGCTGCTTCTCGCCACCGCCAGCAAGGATACGATGGCGCCGGCGCTGATGCATACGGCCCTGACGCGTGCTCACCTGATGGAAACCTTGGCGCATGGACTCGTCGACCGGCAGGAATACGACAACCTGTTCATTACCGGTGCTTTTTCGCTGCTCGATGCCCTGCTCGGCGTCAGCATGGAGAAGGTGCTCGAATCGATGAGCCTGCCGGAGGGTATTTGCGACGCGTTGCTGGAGCGCGGTGGCGTCTATGCGCCCTTTCTCGATCTGGCCAAGGTCAGCGA
>CAYTWY010000173.1:0-1913 GCA_964440925.1 uncultured Propionivibrio sp.
CGAGTATCTTGCCGTGCAGCAGCGCGTCGATAAGCTGAAGGCGCCGATCCTTTGTCTGGTCGGTCCTCCCGGTGTGGGCAAGACCTCGCTCGGACAGTCGATCGCCAGCGCTACCGGGCGCAAATTCGTGCGCATGAGTCTGGGCGGTGTGCGTGACGAGGCCGAGATTCGCGGTCACCGCCGTACCTATATCGGTTCGATGCCAGGCAAGATTTTGCAGAACATGAGCAAGGTGGCGGTCAAGAACCCGCTCTTCCTGCTCGACGAGGTCGACAAGATGGGGCAGGATTTCCGTGGCGATCCGAGTTCGGCATTGCTCGAGGTGCTCGACCCGGAGCAGAACTCGACCTTCGTCGACCACTATGCGGAGGTGGAGTACGATCTGTCGGAAGTGATGTTCGTCGCCACTGCCAACACCATGAATATCCCGGCACCGTTACTTGATCGCATGGAGGTGATCCGCCTTTCCGGTTATACCGAGGACGAGAAGATCAACATCGCCCAGCGCTATCTGCTGCCCAAGCAGATGAAAACCAACGGCCTGAAGAAGGCCGAGCTGACCGTTGCCGAAAGCGCGCTGCGCGATATCGTCCGTTACTACACGCGCGAAGCGGGCGTGCGCGGACTCGAACGCGATATTTCCAAGATCTGCCGCAAAGTGGTGAAAACCCTGCTGCTCAAGAAAAGCCAGCAGCGGATCGCCGTCACTTCGCGCAATCTGGACAAGTTCCTCGGCGTGCGCCGCTACAGCTTCGGTGTGGCTGAACGCGAGAACCAGATCGGGCAAGTGACCGGGCTGGCCTGGACCGAGGTTGGCGGTGAGCTGCTGACCATCGAATCCGTGGCTCTGCCGGGCAAGGGTAAGACGATCACCACCGGTTCGCTTGGTGACGTGATGAAGGAATCGGTCGAGGCTGCACGCTCCGTGGTGCGTGCCCGTGCCCACAGCCTCGGCATTGCCGACGACGCCTTCGAGAAAAAGGATATCCATATCCACGTTCCCGAGGGGGCTACGCCCAAGGACGGTCCATCGGCCGGGATCGCCATGACGACGGCACTGGTATCCTCGATGACTGGCATTCCGGTGTGTTGCGACGTGGCCATGACCGGTGAGATTACCTTGCGCGGGGAGGTGTTGCCGATCGGTGGCCTGAAGGAGAAGTTGCTCGCTGCCGTGCGCGGCGGTCTGGCGCGGGTACTTATTCCGCAAGAGAACGTGCGCGACCTGGCGGAAATTCCGGACAACATCAAGAACAAGCTGGAAATCGTGCCGGTCAGGTGGATCGATCAGGTGCTTGAACTGGCGCTTGAGCGTTTGCCGCAAGCGCTTCCCGATGCCGCTGCCGCTGCTGTTGCCGGCGCAAGCGAGAATGCTTCTGCGCAATCGGTCGTTACGCATTGATTTCGCATCGGGAAATCCGCCGGGAGATTTTCTTCTGGCGGGTGCGCTGTCTGGCGCACACTGCGCAAACCGCCAAGGCGCTTGACACAAGGTTTTGCGCCTTGCTATAAGACTCCTGCAGTTCTTTTGGTTCTTCCACGTTTTTCTACAATCAACTGAAGGGGTCATAAGTGAACAAGTCCGAATTGATTGATCAAATCGCGAAATCCGCCGATTTGTCCAAGGCTGCTGCTGGCCGCGCTCTGGATGCAACTATCGCTGCTGTGAAGACTTCCCTGAAAAAGGGAGGGATGGTGACACTCGTCGGCTTCGGCACGTTCTACGTCGGCAAGCGTGCGGCGCGTACCGGGCGTAATCCGCGCACGGGAGCCGCGATCAAGATCAAGTCCGCCAAAGTGCCGAAGTTCCGCGCTGGCAAAGGGCTCAAGGATGCTGTAAACTGACGCGCTTTCTGTTTCGTGTGCGTCCGGGTGCTTAGCTCAGTTGGTAGAGCGCTAGCCTTACAAGCTGG
>CAYTWY010000174.1:0-1910 GCA_964440925.1 uncultured Propionivibrio sp.
TCGCTGCTGCTGCAAGCCAAAAAGCACTTTGACGCGCACATCATTGAAGACGGTTTCTTTGGGCAAGAAATCAACCACACCACCTACAACCTGGCGCGGATGAACATGTTCTTGCACAACATCAACTACGACAAGTTCAACATCCAGCTCGGCAATACCCTGATCGACCCGCACTTTGGCGACGACAAGCCCTTCGATGCCATCGTCTCCAATCCGCCCTATTCGGTGAAGTGGATCGGCTCGGACGACCCCACCCTGATCAACGACGAACGCTTTGCCCCGGCGGGCGTGCTGGCGCCCAAATCCAAAGCCGACTTTGCCTTTGTGCTGCACGCACTCAGCTACCTCTCAGCCAAAGGCCGCGCCGCCATCGTCTGCTTCCCCGGTATTTTTTACCGGGGCGGTGCTGAGCAGAAAATCCGCCAGTATCTGGTGGATAACAACTACGTCGAAACCGTGATTTCGCTCGCCCCCAACCTGTTCTACGGCACCACCATCGCCGTGAACATCCTGGTGCTCTCGAAACACAAAACCGACACCCGAACCCAGTTCATCGACGCCAGTGGGCTGTTCAAGAAAGAAACCAATAACAACGTGCTGCTCGATGCGCATATCGAGCAGATCATGGCAGCGTTCGCCAGCAAGACCAATGTCGATCACTTTGCGCAATCCGTACCTTTTGAAAAGGTGGCCGCCAACGATTACAACCTCTCGGTCAGCAGCTATGTCGAAGCCAAAGACACCCGCGAAGTGGTGGATATTGCCCGGCTCAATGCCGAACTGAAGACCACGGTTGCCAAGATCGACCAACTAAGGAAGGACATCGATGCCATCGTTGCCGAGATCGAAGGAGAGCAGCCATGAGCGAGCAGCCAGCTGGCGAGATCGTCCTGTATCAGCGCGGCGACGCACCTGCGATTGATGTACGGCTCGATGGCGACACGGTCTGGTTAAGCCAGCAACAGCTGGCAGACCTGTTTCAGACCTCGCGCACCAACGTCGTGGAGCACATCGCCAACATCTATGCCGAGGGCGAATTGAGCCAGGAGGCAACCTGTCGGGAATTCCGACAGGTTCGTACCGAGGGCACCCGCCAAGTGGCGCGTACGCTGCCTTTCTACAACCTCGACCTCATCATCTCGCTGGGCTACCGCGTCAAATCGGCCATCGCCACCCAGTTTCGCATCTGGGCCACCGAACGCCTGCGCGAGTACCTCGTCAAGGGTTTCACCATGGACGATGCCCGCCTGAAAAACCTGGGCGGCGGGCTTTACTGGAAAGAGCTGCTGGATCGCATTCGCGACATCCGCTCCAGTGAAAAGGTGCTCTACCGCCAGGTGCTCGACCTCTATGCCACGAGTGTCGATTACGACCCCAAAGCCGAGGCCAGCGTGCTGTTTTTCAAGACCGTGCAGAACAAACTGCACTACGCCGCCCACGGCCAGACCGCGGCAGAGGTAATCGCCCAGCGTGCCGATGCGGGCAAGCCCTTCATGGGCTTGCTGTCTTTCTCGGGCCGCCAGCCCACCAAGGCGGAAGCGGGCAATGCCAAAAACTATCTGGATGCCAACGAACTCAAGCGCCTGAACACGCTGGTGTCGGCCTACTTCGACGCCGCCGAGTTCCGCGCCATGAACCATGAACCCACCTACATGAAAGACTGGCTGTCGCACCTGACGCAACTGATCACCGCCATGGGCGGTAAAACCCTGCAAGGCGCGGGCAAGATCAGCCATCAGGACGCGCTGGCGCACGCCGAAGCCGAATACGCCAAATTCCGCACCCAACAGGCCGCCCAGCCTTCCGAAGTGGAGGCGGTGTTTCTGGAAACCGTTAAAAAGGCGCAGAAGAAAATAGAGGGGAAGAGCGCAGCCGGCACCCGAAGCAAAAAAGGGGAACGCAATGCGTGA
>CAYTWY010000175.1:0-1856 GCA_964440925.1 uncultured Propionivibrio sp.
AGAGCGAGGGGCTTTCCTGTCTGGCGCAAGGCGATGGACAGGGCTAGAAAACAGACCGTGCACAAGCACGTCACCCGCTCTGCCTCCTTGCTGCGGCAACGCCCCCTTTGCCTTCAATTTTAATCGTTTTATAACGAAGGATATAGTCGGGCGTGCGGAGCCAGCGTCGGTCCGTTGCTCGGGGCGCGTGGCGGCGTCGATCAGTGCGCTTCGTCCCAGTTGGCGCCGACGCCGACGTCGACAACGAGCGGCACGCGCAGACGGGCGACCTGCGTCATCAGTGCCGGCAGTTCGGCGCGTACGCGCGCCAGCTCGTCTTGCGGGACTTCGAGCACGAGTTCGTCATGTACCTGCAGGATGAGGCGCGTGTGCAACGCTTCGCGGTCGATCCAGCCCTGCACGGCGATCATCGCCAATTTGATCAGGTCGGCGGCCGTACCCTGCATCGGCGCGTTGATCGCGGCGCGTTCGGCGCCCTGTCGTCGTCCGGCTTGCGCGGCCTGGATGTCGGGCAGCCACAGGCGGCGCCCGAAAACCGTTTCGACGTAGCCGTTCATCTTCGCCGTGTTGCGCGTACTTTCCATGTAGCGGGCAACACCCGGATAACGCGCGAAATAGCGCTCGATGTAGGTTTGTGCCGCGCCGCGTTCGAGATCGAGCTGGCGGGCGAGACCGAAAGCGCTCATGCCGTAGATCAGGCCGAAGTTGATGACCTTGGCGACACGGCGCTGATCCGGGCCGACTTCGAGCGGCGTGATGCCGAAGATCTCGGCGGCGGTGGCGCGGTGCACGTCTTCGCCCTGGGCAAAAGCGTCGAGCAATCGCGCATCCTGCGACAGGTGCGCCATGATGCGCAGTTCGATTTGCGAGTAATCGGCGGAAACGAGGTGGCTGCCGGGTGCGGCGATGAAGGCGGCGCGGATGCGCCGTCCTTCGGCGCTGCGAACCGGGATGTTCTGCAGATTGGGGTCGCTGGAGGCCAGCCTGCCGGTGACGGCGACCGCCTGGGCGTAACTGGTATGCACGCGTCCGCTATGTGCGTTGATCATCCGCGGCAGCTTGTCGGTGTACGTGCCCTTGAGCTTGGCCAGCTGGCGCGATTCGAGCAGCAGCCTGGGAAGCGGGTAATCGAGCGCCAGTTCGGAGAGTACCTCTTCGTCGGTCGATGGTGTTCCGGACGGGGTCTTCTTCTTCACCGGCAGCCCCAGCTTGGTAAACAGGATTTCGGCCAGCTGTTTCGGTGAATTGACGTTGAACGGCTGTCCGGCGAGGGCGTAAGCCTGCGTTTCGAGTTCCAGCAGGCGTTGTCCGATTTCCTGGCTTTGCCGGGCGAGCTGTGCGCTGTCGATCAATACGCCGGTGCGCTCCATGCGGAACAGTATTTCGCGCGAGGGGATCTCGATGTCGCGGTAGATGTGCATCAGCCCGGCATCGGCGGCGATTTGCGGATATAGCACCTGATGCAGGCGCAGACACAGGTCGGCGTCTTCGGCGGCATAGGGCGCGGCCTGTTCGAGGCTGACCTGATTAAAGCCGATCTGACTGGCACCCTTGCCGCACAGCGTTTCGTAGGCGATCGTTTCCAGGCCGAGGTGGCGCCGTGCCAACTGGCCAAGGTCGTGACCGCGCACGCCGTCCTTGCCCGATTCGAGGACATAGGATTGCAGCAGGGTGTCGTGCGTGACGCCGGCCAGGGCGATACCATGGTTGGCGAAAACATGCTGATCGTATTTGAGGTGCTGCCCGATCTTGGCTTGCTGCGGGTCTTCCAGCCAGGCCCTGAGGCGCTCCAGTACCTGCGCACAGGGTAGCTGTGCCGGCGCGCCCGGATAGTCGTGGGCGAGTGGCAGATAGGC
>CAYTWY010000176.1:0-1831 GCA_964440925.1 uncultured Propionivibrio sp.
GCCGCGCTGCAGGGACGCACCGCCTGCCTGCTGGCCAATCACGGCCTGCTCGTCGCCGGCCAGACCCTGGACGAGGCCTTCGCCCTCACCGTCGCAGCGGAAGAACTGTGCGAACACTACTGGCGCGCCTGCCAGATGGGAACGCCAATCGTGCTCGATGCACAGGAAATGGCGACCGTAATTGCCCGCTTTGCCCGCTACGGTCAACAGGAGACCGGCGCATGATCCGCATAACCGAACTGCGTCTGCCGCTCGAACATCCGCCGCAGGCCCTGCCTGCAGCCGTCGCCGAACGGCTCGGCATCGCGCCGGGCGATATCCGCCGCCTCGACGTTTTCCGGCGCAGCCACGATGCCCGCAAAAAAAATGCGTTGTCGTTCATCTATACCGTCGATGTCGATGCCGGCGAGGAGAACGAATCGCGCCTGCTCACCCGCTTTTCCGCCGATCCGAAAATCACCCCGACGCCGGACATGCGCTACCACTTCGTCGCCCGGGCGCCGGCCACACCGGGGCTGCGCCCGGTCGTCGTCGGCTTCGGCCCGGCCGGGCTGTTCGCCGCCCTGCTCCTGGCGCAAATGGGCTTTCGTCCGCTCGTCCTGGAACGCGGCAAGGCCGTGCGTGAACGCACCAGGGACACCTGGGATCTGTGGCGCAAGAACATCCTGCACCCCGAATCGAACGTCCAGTTCGGCGAAGGCGGTGCCGGCACCTTCTCCGACGGCAAGCTCTACAGCCAGATCCGCGACCCGCGCCACCTGGCGCGCAAGGTACTGCACGAATTCGTCAAGGCCGGCGCGCCGGAAGAAATCCTCTATGTCGCCCATCCGCATATCGGCACCTTCCGCCTGGTCAGCATGGTCGAACACATGCGCCGCGAAATCGAATCGCTGGGCGGCGAGATCCGTTTCCAGGCACGGGTCAGCGATCTCGAAATCGATCACGGACAGATTCGCGCCGTCATTCTCGACAGTGGTGAGCGCATCGCCGCCGGGCGCGTCGCTCTCGCCCTCGGCCATAGCGCCCGCGACACCTTCGCGATGCTGCACGACAAAGGCGTTGTCATGGAAGCCAAGCCCTTCGCTGTCGGCCTGCGCATCGAGCACCCGCAATCGCTGATCGACCACGCCCGCCTCGGGGTACAGGCTGGCAATCGGCTGCTTGGTGCCGCCGACTACAAGCTCGTTCATCATGCCCGCAACGGTCGCGCCGTCTACAGCTTCTGCATGTGTCCGGGCGGACAGGTCGTCGCCGCCACCTCGGAAGCGCACTGCGTCGTTACCAACGGCATGAGTCAGTACTCACGTGCCGAACGTAACGCCAACGCGGCGCTGGTCGTCAATGTCGCCCTGAGCGATTTCTGCCAGGACCCGCGACGCGAGCCGCTGGCCGGCATCGCCTTGCAGCGCCGGCTGGAAAGACACGCTTTCGAACTTGGCGGAGGCACCTATGCCGCGCCGGCACAACGCGTCGAGGACTTCCTCGCCGGCCGCCCTTCGACGACCCTGGGCAGCGTACAGCCTTCGTATCAGCCGGGCGTGCACCTCACCGACCTGTCCACGGCGCTGCCCGATTTCGCCATCGCCGCCCTGCGCGAGGCCATTCCGGCCTTCGACCGGCAGATTCGCGATTTCGCCCTGCCCGACGCCCTTCTCACCGGCGTCGAAACGCGCACCTCGTCGCCGCTGCGCCTCACGCGCGACGACAGCCTGCAAAGTCTCAACGTCAGGGGGCTTTACCCGGCCGGAGAAGGCGCAGGCTACGCCGGCGGCATCCTCTCGGCAGCGATCGACGGCATCAAGGTGGCCGAAGCCATGGCATTAAACCGATA
>CAYTWY010000177.1:0-1822 GCA_964440925.1 uncultured Propionivibrio sp.
GACCCCTGGATTTGTAGTTGCTGCCGGTGGCGTAGTACTGGCCGAATTTTTCCGGTGCCAGATGGGAGACGATCAGTGCTTCGGGAATCAGGGAGAAATACAGATGGACGTCCATGCTTTGCCTCCGTGCCACGAGTCGTTCGAAGGGTCGGGCATCGCGTGAGTCTCCGGTGTGCTTCGCCGGTCGCTTCGGGCGGTGTCGTGTCGATTATAGGGCGGGCGCCTCGCCTTGTCATCGGCAAGGCGCAGCAGCGGCGGAACGGACGGCGCGCCGTGTGGCGCGTCCTGCGCCCTGCGGCAGGGGGACTGCCGCAGGAGCTGTTGCGTTTAGCGCAGGAGGGAGACGAAGGTGGCGGCGATGATGGCGGAGGTGATGACGCCGCTGATGTTGGCGCCCAGCGCCTGTGGCAGGATGACGGCCTTCGGGTTGGCGTCGGTAGCGATTTTCTGCACCACTTTGGCCGTGGTCGGCACGCAGCTCACGCCGGCGACGCCGATCATCGGGTTGAATTTGCGCCCGGTGGCGAAGTACAGGATATAGCCGCCGAGAATGCCGCCCAGCGCCGAGACCAGCAGCGCCAGCATGCCAAGCAGGAGCAGCTTGAGTACTGTCGGGTCGAGCAGGGTATTGGCTTCGCACAGAATGCCGAGGGTCAGGCCGAGGAAGAAGGTTGCGCCTAAGAGGAAGGTTTCGCTGATCAGTTTGGAAAATTCGGTCAGCCCGCTTTCGCGTATGGCGACGCCGACAAACAGCGAGAAGAAGAGCGGTGCGGCGACCGGGAAGAGCAGGCACAACAGCGTGCATGCCAGCACGGCAAAAACGAGTTTCTGCCCGCTGCTGATTTTCTTGCCGCTGTCCTCGACCATGCTGATGCCGCGGATGTGCTTCGGAATCAGCCATTTGATCAGATACGGGTAGCCGCCGTAGGTGAGCCCCAGATAGAGGTAGCCGACGACGGTGATGGGCACGAAGAGGTGTTTGGCCAGGACGAGCGAGGTGAATAGGACCATCGGACCGTCGGCGCCGCCGATCGTGGCCACCGAAGCGGCTTCCTGCGGTGTCAGGCCGAGCGCCATGGCAACCGGGAAGACGACGAAGGTGCCCAGTTCGGCAAACAGGGCGATGAACATGCTCTGGAAAGGGCGCGCCATGACGTAGCCGACGTCGAGCAGGACGCCGATGCCCATGAAGACGAGGCAGGCGATCAGGCCGTTGCTGAAGGTCAGGGTATAGATCGGCTGCAGCCAGTCGATCTGCATGATATTGACGAGATCCATCGGGTCGGAAACGAGCGGATCGACGAACAGGGTGCCGATCTTTCCGGCTTCGAGAAACATCACGCCGGCATTGACCGAGGCCATGCCCAGTCCCATGGGAATCATCAGCAGGGGTTCGAGGATGTTGCGCGAACCGAGGTAAATGAGCAGAAAACCAAGCAGCATCAGGGCGATGCGCCCGAACATGATTTTCGGATCCGATGCCGCCAGCGTGGCGATGCCTTGAAAGAGATCGAGAAAATTGAGTGATTCCATGAGCGTTAAAACCGTGTGACGGACAGTCTGTGCGGGCTACCCGGGGTGATGAGCGGGAACGCTCCGGAAGCGGGGGCTCCGGAGCGGTGATCAGCGAAGAATGCTCAGGCGATGGTCAGCAGCGCCTGACCGCCATCGACGGCGTCGCCCTGGGCCACCAGAATGCGGGTTACCTGGCCGCTGCGGCTGGCGGTAAGCGGAATTTTCATTTTCATCGCTTCAAGGTCGAGCAGACGGTCGCCGATATTGACGCTCTGCCCCTGGTTGACGTAAATCTGGGCGACCACGC
>CAYTWY010000178.1:0-1756 GCA_964440925.1 uncultured Propionivibrio sp.
GCCGCCGTCTGGCCTCGCTATCCGATGCGGCACATGCCATCCGCGACATGCAGGTACGCGGCGCGCCGCTCATCGGTATCACCGCCGCCTACGGGCTGGCACTGGCTCTGCAGGAGAATCCCGCCGATGCGGCGCTGACCTCCGCCGTCGCGGCACTCGCCGCCACCCGTCCGACGGCCATCAACCTGCACTGGGCACTCCAGCGCCTGCACCGCCTGCTGGCGCCGCTCCCCGCGGCCGGGCGCGCCGAGGCGGCATGGAATGAAGCCACGCGCCTGGCCGAGGAAGATATCGCCCTCTGCCGACGCATCGGCGAACACGGATGCGCGCTCCTGCGCCAGCTGGCGCAGCCCCGCGCCAGCCGCCTCAACGTCATGACCCACTGCAACGCCGGCTGGCTGGCGACGGTCGACTACGGAACGGCACTGGCTCCGGTTTACGCCGCATTCGACGCCGGAATCGACCTCCATGTCTGGGTCTCCGAAACCCGGCCGCGCAACCAGGGTCTGCTCACGGCCTGGGAACTCGAACAACATGGCGTGCCGCATACGCTCATCGCCGACAATGCCGCCGGTCTGCTGCTTGCCCGCGGCGCGGTCGACGCCGTCATCGTCGGCGCCGACCGTATCGCCGCCAACGGTGATGTGGCCAACAAAGTGGGGACTTACCTCAAGGCTCTTGCGGCACAGGCGGCGAAGGTTCCCTTCTACGTCGCCGCACCGTACACGACCCTCGATTTTTCCTGCCCCGACGGCAATGCCATCCCGATCGAAGAGCGCGACGGCGACGAATTGCGCCTGTTGCACGGTCTTAATGCCGCCGGCCAGTCGGCCACTCTGCGCCAATTGCCCACCGGGATGGCCGTCGCCAACCCGGCCTTCGACATCACGCCGGCCGGCCTCGTTCGTGCATTCATCAGCGAGCGCGGCATCTGCCCGGCCAGCGGCGCAGGATTGCGCCACCTCTACCCGGAGCTTGCCAATGCCCATTGATTTGCGCCAGCAGTTGCTCGCCAGTGCCCGCCGCCTGGCCCCCGCCGGACTGAACCGCGGCACGGCAGGCAACCTCAGCGTGCGCGCCGTCGAAGGCGGTGTGCCGGGCTACCTGATCACGCCAAGCGGCATGGACTATGACCGACTTACGCCGGACGACCTCGTTTTCATGGATATGGACGGCCGTTACGGCGGAAGACGCAAGCCCTCCTCGGAATGGCTGTTCCACCGCGAACTTCATGCCCGCCGCCCGGAAATTTCCGCCGTCGTGCACGTCCATTCGCCGTTTGCCACCAGCCTTGCCTGCCTGCGCCGCGATATCCCGCCCTTTCATTACATGATCGCCCGTTTCGGCGGCGACAGCCTGCGCTGCGCCGAATACGCCACCTTCGGAACGCAGACGCTGGCGGATCATGCCTGCGCCGCGCTGCAGGGACGCACCGCCTGCCTGCTGGCCAATCACGGCCTGCTCGTCGTCGGCCAAACGCTGGCCGAAGCGTTTGCCCTCACCGTCGAGGCGGAAGAACTGTGCGAACACTACTGGCGTGCCTGCCAGATGGGAACGCCGGTCGTACTCGACGCGCAGGAGATGGCCACGGTAATCGCCCGCTTTGCCACCTACGGACAACAGGGGCAAGGCGCATGATCCGCATAACCGAACTGCGCCTGCCGCTCGAACACCCGCCGCAGGCTCTGCCAGAAGCCGTGGCCGAACGGCTTGGCATTGGGCCCGGAGACCTTTGCCGCCTCGACGTCTTCCGGCG
>CAYTWY010000179.1:0-1747 GCA_964440925.1 uncultured Propionivibrio sp.
GGCTACATCGTCACCACCGGCGGCCGTCAGGGCAATGCCACGCAGACCAGCATTACCGGCGTTTTCGCGGCTGGCGATGTGCAGGATCACATCTACCGTCAGGCGTGCACTTCGGCCGGTACCGGCTGCATGGCGGCCCTCGACGCCGAACGTTACCTCGACCGTCTCGAAGACACGGGCCAATAGTCCGCGCCGGGGCGATTTGCCGGCGCCGGACGGCGCTCGCCGTGACAGCCAAATTTGCCATGAGCCAGGGACCGCAACCGACCCCCGAAGAACTGGCGGCTTTCCATGCAGCGGTGGAAGGCAGCCGGCCTCTGCGCGCGCAAGACCGCGTCGCCTTCGAACCGCCGAAACCCAGCCCGCGCCCACGCCAGCGCGAGCTCGACGAGGCCGCCGCCATCAGCGAATCCTTGCACGGCCCGTTCGAAATCGACGACTTGCTGGCCATCGGCGACACTGATTCCTTCCTGCGTCCCGGACTCCCGCGCAGCATCCTGCGTGACCTGCGCCGTGGACGCTGGGCGATCCAGAATCATACCGACCTGCACGGCCTCAACCGGCACGAAGCACATGCCGAAGTGGCCCGCTTCCTCGCCGAATCGAAGAGCGCCGGAAAACGCTGCCTGCGCATCGTGCATGGGCGCGGCTATGGCTCGCCCGGCCGTCTGGGCATTCTGCGCCAGCTGGTCAAGGGCTGGCTGGTCCGCCGCCAGGATGTCCTGGCCTTCTGCCACGCGCCCTCCTGCGACGGCGGCGAAGGCGCGCTGTGGGTCCTGCTCAGAGCCGGCGCGCAGGAAAAACCCTGAACGCAAGGTTCTTCGTCCTGACCTGCCCGTAACCAAGAAAGGACGCTTCTTCCAGACATGCCGGGGAAGTCCGGTTCATGCGGTTCGCGAAGGCACCGAAAGGCAAACCCCATTTGCCGTCCGGGGTGGCGACACTGAGCAGCAGGCGCACATGGTTGGATCAGGCAATAGGCGTACAGGGTGCAGCCGCTGTCGTGAGCCGCACGTGCCAACCAGTCGAGGTAGAAGAGGAAACCCTCTTCGGCGTAGAAGCAGACCGCGCGGTTGTTCCCGCGCTGGATGATGTGCAGTGGAATTTCGGGGAGGATCAGGCGGGCACGGCGCGGCATTGCCGTGTTAGCTCGGGATCAGGAGTTATTCAGGGCAATACGAATAACAATCGTGTCCCCTATTGTTCCGTTTGCCACTCGGGCTCTGTCCAGCCTCCTGGAACGGCTGGACGGTTGAATTCTGTATCGGGTTCTGGAGATTTAATGGCGCCTGGAGTTGAGTAAACACGAAGTGCCAACAGAGAAAATTCTGGTACGGAAGCCATCGTTATTTACTCCTCGTGCAATTGGCAGAAATTTTCGATTCGGGGAGATGGGTCAGGGATCCACCCCGTTGCGGCAGATCGAAACGCTGTTTACGAATCCATTCCTGAGTGACCCACTGTGGAATGTCGCCGTCCTCGGCCGAGGAATGTTCCATCAAGTTTCTGGGCAGGCCAATGAGTGTAGGGTTCAAGTTCTGCTGAACAACCCACTCGCCATTCTTCCAGCGAAACTCGGCATAGCCGGCCTTCTGACAGCCTTTGGAATAAGCAGCCAGTGCAACGATCTGTTCAGAGGGGTAAACATAGAGAAGCACAGGGTCGCCACCAGCGAATGATGATGCGTCATATGAATATTTTTGCCCACGCCAGGAAAAATCGAATCTTCGGTTCTTGGGCCACCAGG
>CAYTWY010000180.1:0-1734 GCA_964440925.1 uncultured Propionivibrio sp.
TGCTTTCCGGCCACGACTGCCTCGATTCTTCGGCCATGGCGGTGCTGATCACGGCCGCCGCAGGGCTGCTCGGCATCGTCAGTCATACCGAAGCCGAAACCCAGGCTGGCTTGCTCATCGAGGGCATGGCCGAGCAATTCGGAGCCGTCGATCCCTTGCCGGACGGGTGGATCATCGACAACGGCGAGCTTAATCTTCTCCCGCTTTTCGCCTTTCTTGCCGAAGAAAAGAATGCTGCACGCGGCGCCGCTATTTTTCATGCCACGGTCGCCGCCGCCTTGGCCGACTGGGTTCACCGCATGGCACCGACGGCAAAGCAGATCGTCGCCAGCGGCGGGTGTCTGCAAAATCTGGTGCTGGCGCGCGAACTGCGCTATCGCCTCAACCGGCAGGACATGCAGCTCATCGAGGCGAAACGTATGCCGGCCAACGACGGCGCCTTGTCACTCGGACAGGCGTGGATTGCCCAGCATTATTTGCTCGGCGGAACCGATGCCGCAAGCCATACCGGTGCAACTTTGACACCGCCGCTGCCGCGCAAGGGGGGCAAATGACCGCCCTGCGTCTGGGTATTGATCTTGGCGGCAGCAAGATCGAGATTGCCGCACTCGATGCCACAGGGAATGAATTGCTGCGCCGTCGCATCGCTACGCCGCAGCGCGACTACCCGGCCA
The DNA here is from genome assembly GCA_964440925.1 of uncultured Propionivibrio sp. GTDB lineage: Bacteria > Pseudomonadota > Gammaproteobacteria > Burkholderiales > Rhodocyclaceae > Propionivibrio. The sequence goes on from CAYTWY010000180.1 coordinate 675, forward strand.
CCTTGCGCGCCATCGCCGGTCTTGTCACGGCAACGGAAACGGCACTCGGCCGGCGCGGCAGCGTCGGGCTGGGTATCCCGGGTGCCGAATCAGCGCACACTGGCCTGATCAAGAACGCCAATTCCATCTGTCTGATCGGCAAACCCTTGCGCCACGATGTGCAGCAACTGCTGCAACGCGAAATCCGCATGGACAACGACGCCAACTGCTTTGCCCTGTCAGAAGCCGTCGATGGCGCAGGTCAGGGCGCTGCGATCGTCTTCGGCGTCATTCTTGGCACGGGAGTAGGCGGTGGCATCGTCGTGCACGGTCGGCCGTTGACCGGCATCAACCGCATCGCCGGCGAATGGGGACATAACCCTTTGCCTTTTGCCGCCGAGGAGCCGCTTCCGCCCCCCCCCTGCTATTGCGGCCGCCGGCATTGCGTCGAAACCTGGCTCTCCGGCCCGGCACTGGCCGCCGACCACGCGCGCCACACCGGTCAGCAGATCGATCCGCGCAGCCTGGCGCAGCGCGCGCAGGAGAACGACGCCGATTGCGAAGCATCCCTGCGACGCTACGAACGCCGCCTGGCCAAAGCGCTGGCGCAGGTCATCAACCTTCTCGATCCGGACGTGATCGTCCTGGGCGGTGGGTTGTCGAATCTCTCTCGCTTATACACGAACGTACCGTCGCTCTGGCAGGAACATGTCTTTTCCGACACAGTCGAGACCGTGCTGCGCCCTAACCGGCATGGTGATTCTTCCGGCGTACGCGGAGCCGCCTGGTTATGGAACGAGGCTTAGTCCTCGGGCCGGAACCGTGCCATTGTGATCCTGCACCGTCTTCAAATGCCACTTCCCGATTACCCTCTCGTTTTTTATCCGCTGGCCATTCTGGCCATCCTTCTGGTCGGCATTTCAAAAGGAGGGTTTGGCGCCGCCGCCGGGATGCTGGCCGTGCCGCTGATGTCCTTTGTCATCCCGCCACCGGAAGCGGCGGCAATCATGCTGCCGATTCTTTGCATCATGGACATTTTCGGCGTACACGCCTATCGCGGCCGCTGGTCGGCACAACATCT
>CAYTWY010000181.1:0-1667 GCA_964440925.1 uncultured Propionivibrio sp.
CGGCGCAGGAGATGCGTCAGGCCGATGATGACGTTCATCGGCGTGCGGATCTCGTGGCTCATGTTGGCGAGGAAGGAACTCTTCGCCTGGCTCGCCTTTTCCGCGATGCGCTTGGCTTCGGCCAGCTCTGCCGTGCGCTCCCGGATGCGCGATTCGAGAGTCTGGTTCAGTTCGCGGATTTCCTTCTCGACGCGGCGCTGCTCGCTGATGTCGTGATAGACGATGAGGATCTGGCGGCTGCCGCCGGCTTCGATCAGACGGCCGGAAACGAGTACCCGATGGATGTCGCCGTTGGCATGGCGCAAGGCGATTTCCCGTGCCGCGTAGCGGCCTTGCTCGATGATTTCGTCCAGCACCCGCTCTTCCTCGGCGGCATCGGCCCAGAAGCCGAAGGCGTTGCCGCGTTTGCCCTGCGCGGCTTGCGGCGTGTAGCCGAAGGCCGCGAACCAGGCCTGGTTCCAGCGCGGCGCGGCGTAATTGTTGCTGCTCGAACAGACCGACAGGGCGATCGGCGACAGCTCGAACAGCGCCTGGAAACGCTCTTCGCTGCGCAGCAGTTCTTGTTCGGCGAGCTTGCGTTCGGTGATGTTCTTGCCGATTCCGCGGTAGCCACAAAAGCTCCCGTCGGGGGCGAAGATCGGTTGTCCGGAAATGCTTTGATAGATCAGCTGGCCGTCGGGCCCGAACTTGCCGTATTCGAGATCCTTGAACGGGGCGTGTGCCTTAAGGAGCGCGCGGTGCGCTTCCCAGTTGCTCTCGCTCAGGGTGTTCGGCGTTTCCCAGCGGCTGGTGCCCAGACGCTCGGCCGATGAGCCGAGGATGCGCTCGATGCCGGGAGAAAAATAGGTGAAGCGGAAATTTTCATCCTGTTCCCAGATCCAGTCCGAGGACAGTTCGTTCAGGCTGGAGAGAACCTCGTTTTTTTGGCGCAGTTCCTCGAAAGCGGCGAGCAGGCGGCAGCGCATGGCTTCCATCGAGGCGGCGACGGCGCCCAGTTCGTCGCCAGAGGCGATGTCGATCGGCGTGTGCAGATCGTTGTCAGCGATGCGCTGCGTGGCGCGGGAGAGCTGGCCGAGTGGACGAATGACGCGCTGGCGCAGAAAAAGAATGACGAGGGCGAGCGAGACGGCAAGGACGATGCCCAGTTGTGACAGCTTGTCGATCGATTCGCGCCGGTCGGCGTCGAGGTAAGGCTGCAGCGACATGCGCAGGATGAAGCGGCCGACCGGACGCCCATCGTACATGACCACCTGGTCGCGTTGCAGGACTTCTGCCGCAGTGTTTTCCGGGCGGCGGATTTCGACCAGTTTTTGCTCGTTGGAGGCTTCGATGACGGTTACGGAAACAAAACGCTGGTCGCGCGCCACGGCGCTGACCACGGCCTCGACGTTGTCCTGCGACAGCTCCCAGAGCGGCGCGCTCAGTGCCACCGAGAGAATTTCGGTATAGCTTGAAAGGTCTTCTTCCAGTGCTGCACGCGCGCGTGCCTCGACAGACCACTGTTGTACGAGGAAAAAAACGGCGCCGGGAACCAGGAAGGCGAACGCCAGGGTCAGCAGGACGGCAAGCTGCAGGCTGTGGATGAGTCGTTTCGGTTGGGGCGAGGCAAGCGGCTGTTCCACGGGACTCCTTCAGACGGGCGAAAAGGATCTATCGATACCTGCATG
>CAYTWY010000182.1:0-1651 GCA_964440925.1 uncultured Propionivibrio sp.
GTGAAGGCAGTGCTCTACCGCTGAGCTAACCGCGCAATCGAGGGTCGGCATTTAATCATAAGCCGGCGTTTCGGTCAATTCGTCACGCGCTTCAATTACAATACCCGTTTTCCGCTTTTCGGCCACAAACCATGATCCGTACCCGTTTCGCTCCATCTCCGACCGGTTTTCTGCACATCGGCGGCGCCCGCACCGCCCTTTTTTCCTGGGCGTTTGCCCGCCACCACGGCGGCAAATTCGTTTTGCGTATCGAGGACACCGACGTTGCGCGCTCGACACCGGAAGCCGTGCAAGCCATTATCGACGGGATGAACTGGCTCGGTCTGACGCACGACGAGGGCCCGTTCTATCAGATGCAGCGCATGGATCGCTACAAGGAAGTATTGCAACAGATGCTCGCTTCAGGCGATGCGTACCACTGTTACATGACGCCGGAAGAACTCGACCGCATGCGCGAAGAGCAGCGCGCCAAGGGCATGAAACCGCGCTACGACGGTACCTGGCGCCCGGAACCGGGGAAAACCTTACCGTCGGTTCCGGTCGGAGTGGAGCCTGTCGTCCGCTTCAGAAATCCGTGTGAAGGCGTCGTCGCCTGGGACGATCTCGTCAAGGGACGGATCGAGATTGCCAATGCCGAACTTGACGATCTGATCATCGCCCGTCAGGACGGCACCCCGACGTACAACTTCTGCGTCGTCGTCGACGACTGGGATATGGGCATCACCCATGTCATTCGCGGTGATGACCATGTCAACAACACGCCACGTCAGATCAATATTCTCAAGGCACTGCACGCCGATGTGCCGCTCTACGCCCACTTGTCGATGATTCTCGGCGACGACGGGCAAAAACTTTCCAAGCGCCACGGTGCTGTCAGCGTCATGCAATACGATAACGACGGCTATCTGCCCGAAGCCGTGCTCAACTACCTCGCCCGCCTCGGCTGGTCGCACGGCGACGATGAAGTGTTCTCGATGCAGCAGTTCTGCGCCTGGTTCGATCTGGACCACATCACGCCATCGGCAGCGCAATTCAACACCGAGAAGCTGAACTGGCTGAACGCCCACTACATCAAGCAGACCGACAATACCCGACTAGCCGAACGGGTTCGATCACGCCTTGCAGCACGAGGTGTAACGGTCACCGACACGCCATCGCTGGAGGCCATCATCGGCCTGTACAAGGAGCGCATCAGCAATCTGAACGCACTGGCCGATGCCGCCGAGGTCTTTTACATCGACCTCACACCGAACGCCGAATTGCTCGCCCAGCACCTCAGTGCGGAGGCGCTGCCGGCGCTGGACGACTTCATTGCCGGAATCGGGGGCGTGGGTTGGGAAGCCCCCGCCATCGGCGCTCTGATCAAGAGCAGCATTGCCGCACACGGCCTGAAAATGCCCAAGCTGGCGATGCCGCTACGCGTCCTGCTCACCGGCCAGGCACAGACGCCGTCGGTCGATGCCGTTATCGCCCTTTTTCCGCGCGAGACCGTTCTCAAGCGCCTGGCGGCCGGCCGCAAAACGGCCTAAACAGCGAAAAAAGAAAAAATACTTTACAAGCCCACAGCGCCTCCCTATAATGCGCCCTTCTTTCGAGCGGGGGTATAGCTCAGCTGGGAGAGCGCTTGCATGGCATGCAAGAGGTCCGCGGT
>CAYTWY010000183.1:0-1649 GCA_964440925.1 uncultured Propionivibrio sp.
GTCCTGGATGCGCTGGATTTCGTCGAGGCGGAACAGATCGGCGAAGTCGATGCGGTCGGAGCAGACCGGCTGGGTGAGCGCGTCGAGGCGCTTCTCGAGCAGTTCCTCGTTGCGTTTGCGCTCGCTGATATCGCGCAGGAAGACGAAAATTTCTCCCTCCGGCGTGGCGTGGTAAGTGCAGCTCGTTTCGACGTGCCACACGGCGCCATCCTTGCGCCGGTGCTGTGTTTCGAAGCGTGCGCTGCCTTGTTCGACGATCTGCCGGATGCGGCAGGCGATAGCCTCCTCGTCCAGCTGCGCTTCCAGCTCGGCGATGCGCATGCCGGCGAGTTCTTCCAGCGTATAGCCGGACAGGCGGCTATAGGCCGGGTTGCTGTGCACGATGCGCGCGTTGAGGTCGATACGCCAGAAGCCGTCCGGCGTGGTTTCGAGAATGCTGCGCAGCATTTCGTGACTGTCGAGCAGGGCGCGTTGCAGGCGGCATCTTTCGCTGATGTCGCGAAATTCGGTGGCGCGCAGAGCCCGGTCGCCGTAGGGGATGTTCTTGCCCTGAATGCCAAGCGGGTAGATTGTGCCGTCCTTGTGCAGCCCTTCGACTTCGTAGGGCGCTTCGTAACCGGCGCGGATATGCTGTATGACCAGCGCGCGCCAGGGCGCGGCGATGAGCTGCAGGCCGTCCATACCGATGAGTTCGGCGCGCGCATAGCCGGTGATGTCGCTAAGACCCTGGTTGCATTCGATGAGGGTGCCCTGATCATGGATGCCGATCCCCGAGAAGGAGGCGTCGTGCAGAGCCTTGAAGCGCATCTCGCTTTCGCGCAGGGCGTCCTTGTGCCAGCCGAGGGTTTGCAGCAGCCGGTTGAAGACTCCGCTCAGCGAGCCGATCTCGTCCTGCCCGAGACTGGGCAGGGCGTCCAGCCTGCCGCTGTCGAGCAGGTGCGACAAGTGCTCGGCGGTGGCGCGCAACGTGGCGAACTGGCGGCGTACGATCCAGACGATCAGTACCATGGCGGCCAGGGTCAGCAGTGCGCTGACCTGCCACAGGCGGCGTTGCATGGTGTCGATGGCGGCAAAGGCTTCGCTGGCCGGCATTTCGGCGATGACCGACCAGGGCGTGTCGGCGATGTTCCGGATCGAAGCCAAGTGTATGTCGTCCTCGGCGTCGGCATGCAGCGAAGTGCCTTCGCCGGCGGCGAGAAACTGTTGGCCAGCGGGGGTTATCTTGTCGATCGCCGTCGTTGCGATGCCGTCTCCGTCGCTGGCGGCGATGAGCAATTGGTGCTCGCGGTCGATCAGCAGGTAACGGCCATTTTTTCCGTAACGGCTGCGGGTCACCGGATCGAGGAAATTGGCTTGCGCCAGCCGGTTGATCCCGCACAGGACGCCCGGCGCCGCTGCGCCGGTGCCGGGCAGCGGCAGGCACAGGGTCAGCGCCGTCGGATCGGCATCGGCGGCGGGCGAGCTGTCCGGGTCGGGCAGAATCCAGTCCACCGTCGCCTGGCCTTCGCGCAGGCTGCGCGCCACGCTGGCAGATGCGGGCAGCGGGGTGGGGATTGCCGCTACGGCGGGCGCGGCGGCAAGCAGCGTGCCGTGTGCATCGACGAGCACCACGCCGCTGTTGAACAGCGTCGGCAAAGCCGCTTGCTGGC
>CAYTWY010000184.1:0-1610 GCA_964440925.1 uncultured Propionivibrio sp.
CGCCTGCGCAGCGAACGCATCGGTTTCGTTTTCCAGAGTTTTCATCTGGTACCGCGCCTGACGGCGGCCGAAAATATTGCCCTGCCGATGATCCTGGCCGGCATCGCCCCGGAAGAGCGCACGCAGCGGGTGAAACAGGCACTGGCCGATTACGGCCTGAGCAGCCGCGCCGCGCACCGCCCGAACGAACTGTCCGGCGGTCAGCGCCAGCGCGTCGCCATCGCCCGCGCCACGATCATGCGCCCGGCCATGCTCCTCGCCGACGAACCGACCGGCAATCTCGACCGCGCCACCGGAGAAGAGGTCATGCGCCTGCTCGAAGAACTCAATGGCCGCGGCGTCACCCTGATCGTCGTCACTCATGACACCAGTCTCGGCGCCCGCGCCCGGAGGCAGTTGCTGATGGAGGACGGCGAGTTGAGGCACGACAGTTCACATGCTTGAGCCCCAAGACACCGGGTTGCTCCCAGGAAAACCAAACCAGGTTTTTTCTTTTCCTGGGAAATCATCATGCCCTGGTGTCGCCCAAGACGATTTTTCCCGTCGCATTCCGGTGCTTCGTTTTTTCTGCCCGATCCCATGCGCACGCCCGACCTGATCGGCTTTGCCCGTGGCGCGGCCACCGGCCACCCGCTGCGCACCACGCTGCTGGTGCTGGCCATGGCCATCGGCGTCGGCGCGGTCGTTCTGCTTACCGCGCTGGGCGACGGCGCGCGCCGCTACGTGGTCAACGAATTCGCTGCACTCGGCAGCAATCTGGTCATCGTCCTGCCCGGCCGCTCGCAAACCGGCGGTTTCAATCCTGGCAACGCCATCACCAACACGCCGCGCGACCTGACCATCGACGACGCGCAGGCGTTGCTGCGCGCAAGCAGTGTGCGCCGCGTAGCGCCACTCATCATCGGCACATCGGAAATCAGCCATGGCAGCAAATTGCGCGAGATCATGGTTGCCGGCACCACCGCACAATACCTTGATGTACGCAAGATGAAACTTGCTCAAGGGCGATTCCTGAGTAACGGCGACTGGCGGCGCGGCCCGCCGGAAGCCGTCATCGGTGCAAAAATCCGCGACGAACTGTTCGCCAACGAAACCGCACCCGGACAACTCGTACGCATCGGCGACCGGCGTTTCCGCATCGTCGGCGTCTTCGCGGCAACCGGGCAGGGGCTGGGCATGAATACCGACGAAGTGGTGATCATCCCCGTTGCGCTGGCACAGGCGATGTTCAACAGCAACACGCTGTTCCGCATCCTGATCGAATCGGAGAGCCGGGAAAGCATCGAACTGACCAAGACGCAGGTCAGTGCGATCCTCAAGCAGCGGCACGATGGCGAAGAGGACGTGACGGTAATCACCCAGGACGCGGTGCTGTCCACCTTCGACCAGCTGCTCGGCACGCTGACCCTGGCCGTTGCCGGCATTGCCGCCATCAGTCTGGCCGTTGCCGGCATCCTCGTCATGAACGTCATGCTCGTCTCGGTCACCCAGCGTACGCCGGAAATCGGTCTGCTCAAGGCGCTCGGCGCCACCGACCGGCGCATCCGCAACATTTTCCTCGTCGAGGCCGCCCTGCTTTCCTCGGCCGGGGCCGTACTCGGCTATCTGCT
>CAYTWY010000185.1:0-1600 GCA_964440925.1 uncultured Propionivibrio sp.
GAAACCCTGCGCCGCGACGCCGTGCGCCTGGTGGTCAAAGGCCAGACAACCATTGAAGAGGCCATGCGCATCAGTAATCAGTTCGAGGACTGAGGTCAGTGATTAACCACGGAGAGCACGGAGTTCACGGAGAAAGCTCTTTGATTGAGTGCAGCGATGATTTGATCGGAGAGGTCATTAGTGCTGCGATTGACGTGCATCGGGTTCTTGGGCCGGGATTGCTCGAGTCCGTTTATGAACAGGCGTTGGCCTTTGAGTTGAGTGAGCGGAATATCCGCTTTCTAAGGCAGGTTGAAGTTCCCGTGATCTATCGAGGTCATGATCTGGGGACGGCGTTTATAGCGGACATGATTGTTGATGATGGGTTGTTGCTTGAACTTAAGGCGATTGAGGCTTTTACGAGCGTGCATTTGGCGCAGGTAATGAGCTATTTGCGTTTGTTGAATATAAAACGCGGCTTGTTGTTTAATTTCAATACCAAGTTGCTTAGAGATGGAATCAAGCGTGTTTCCATATGAATAGCTTGCCATATATGAAGAACGGCGCGAAAGGCGGGAGGTTTTTCCGGTTTTTCTCCGTGTGCTCTGTGTTCTCCGTGGTTAATATTGAATTCTAACCATGCCGACTTACGCCTATAAAGCCCGCAACAGCAGCCTTCAGCTTGTCGAGGGGGCGCTGGAGGGGGCTAATTCCAGTGCGGTGGTTGATCTGCTGCGCGGACAAGGGCTGACGCCGGTGGATATCCGGGAAGTCGCCGCCAGTGCGGCCAAAACCTCGGCCGGCTGGAACGTTGCGCTGTTGCGGCAAAAAGTCAGCCATATCGACCGGTTGCTGTTCAGCCGCCAGTTGCACACCCTGCTCAAGTCCGGCGTGCCGATCATGCGTGCGCTCAATGGCCTGCAGGAAGCGGCGATCAATCCCGAGATGAAGCGGGTGATCGGCGAAGTGCGCGAGAGTCTGGAAGGTGGGCGTGAGCTGTCGGTAGCGCTGGCGCGGCATCCGCAGGTGTTTTCACCCTTCTATCTGTCGATGGTGCGCGTTGGCGAGGCGACCGGCCTGCTCGAAGCCGTCTTTCTGCGCCTGTTCGAGCACCTCGAATTCGAGCGTTACATGCGCGAACAGGTCAAATCGGCGTTGCGCTATCCGGGATTCGTCGTGCTGGCCATGGCGGTGGCTATCGTTATCGTCAATATCTTCGTCATTCCCGCTTTTGCCAAGGTGTTTGCCGGTTTCGGCTCGGAATTGCCGTTGATGACCCGGATCCTGCTCGGCTTTTCCGACTTCATGATTACCTGGTGGCCGGCCTTGCTGGCGGGCGTCGTGGGGGCCGTGCTGGCCTTCCGCGCTTGGGTGGGGACGGTCGCCGGGCGCTATGACTGGGATCGTCTCTCCCTGAATATTCCGATTGCCGGGAAAATCCTGCACAAGGCCGCCCTGTCGCGCTTTGCGCGCAGCTTCGCGCTCGGCCTCAAGAGCGGCGTGCCGGTGATGCAGGCGCTGTCCAATTCGGCGCAGACGGTCGATAACAGCTACATCGAGCGGCGTATCGAAGGCATGCGCGAAAACGTCGAGCGCGGCGAAAGCCTGCTGCGCGCGACAA
>CAYTWY010000186.1:0-1578 GCA_964440925.1 uncultured Propionivibrio sp.
CTGTTCTAGGCGCGGCAAAATCACCCCTTACCGGGAAGGCAGAAAACACGCCATTCTTGCGGCAGATAAGCTGCGCATCGAGTCTCCATGCGGGTTCCACGGCATAGCCTGAAAAACAGAACCTCTCCCGTTCTCAGCGAACGGCGTGACGCAACCACAGATAACCGAGCAGGCCAGCCAGCAACGAGGCGCACAAGATCGCCATCTTGGCCGCATCGATTGTCTCCGTCATGCCGGCAAAGGCCAGGCCGTTGATGAAAATCGACATGGTGAATCCGATTCCGCCGAGCAGTCCTGCGCCGAGCATGTGCGACCAGCGCACCCCGGTCGGCAGCCGGCAGATGCCGCTGGCCGTAGCAAGAAGGCAGGCACCGACAACACCGAGCGGTTTACCAAGGAGCAGGCCGGAGAAAATCCCCAGGCTGTTGGCGCTGAGCAGCCCCTGCATCCAGTCGCCAGAAATAACGACGCCGGTATTGGCCAGGGCAAAGATCGGTAGAACGATGAATGCCACCGGCCGATGCAGAAAATGCTCCAGACGATGCGAGGGCGAATCCTTGCCGGCGCGTCCGGCAAACGGAATGGCAAAGGCCAGCATCACGCCGGCCAGCGTCGCATGCACCCCGGACTTGAGCAGACAGACCCACATCAGCGCGCCGCCGAGAAGGTAAGGCCACAGCGCCATGACGCGTCCGCATCGGTTCAGCACCAGCAAGCCGGCCCACAGCGCCAGCGCGGCAAAAAGATAGGGCGGCGCCAGATCGCTGGTATAGCAGGTGGCGATGATGACAATCGCGCCAAGATCGTCGATAACGGCGAAGGCCACGACAAAAACCTTCAGCGCCAGCGGAACGCGTGACCCGATGAGCGCCAGAAGTCCGAGGGCAAAAGCGATGTCGGTCGCCATCGGGATGCCGAAACCGGCCTGCGTCGGCAAACCGGCATTCAGCGCGAAATGCAGCAGCGCCGGCACCAGCATGCCGCCCAACGCAGCGATGATCGGCAACAGCGCATTTCTGAAACGCGACAGTTCGCCAACATAAAGCTCGCGTTCGAGTTCCAGCCCGATGAGCAGAAAGAAGACGGCCATCAGGCCGTCATTGATCCAGTGCTCAAGACTGGCTCCCGCCAGCGGCATTTGCCAGAGCGCAAGATAGGCGTGCCGCAGCGGTGAATTAGCCAGCGTCAGGGAAAGCGCCACACAAATGACGAGCAGGATTCCGCCCGCCTGTTCGGAAGCGACAAAGCGACTGAAGGTATCCGAAATTTTTTTGTTGACGGAAATCATCCCCGGCACCTGAAGTCTCGCCCGCGACGCCGGTGAAAAAACGGCAGCGCACGGCGGCATGAAGTCAAAACAAGCCCATTATCGCATGCCCGCCGTTCTTCGCCGCTCCGTGGATGGCGGGAGCGGCCGACGGCGAAAAAAAGGCACCGCCGCAGCGATGCCTTTTTCGTTGACCGGAGAACCGATCAGTAACCAGCGCCCTTGATCGACTTCAGGCCCTTGTAGATAGCCTTGGCACCGAGTTGCTCTTCGATGCGGATCAGCTGGTTGTACTTGCAGATACGGTCGGT
>CAYTWY010000187.1:0-1572 GCA_964440925.1 uncultured Propionivibrio sp.
AGCCGCGGGCGCCAGTGAGCAGCACGTTGTTGGCCGGTTGTCCGGCGACGAACTGTCGGGTGTTGGCGTCAATACGCGCCTTCTGTTCGTCAATATCCTGCAGATCGCTCAAACGCAACGAAGCTGGGCGCAGGATGGGGAGCAGGTAGCCCGCCTGATGGCGTTTACGCCAGCGAAAGGCGGTTGCGGCGCTCCAGTCGGGAGCCGCTGATACCGGAGGCAAGAGCGGTTCAAGGCGCTCCAGCAAATTTTCGGCGCGCGCAAGAAAACTGGCAAGTTGCCGGGTCGGGTCAGTCATCGGGACGGTATACTCAAGGGGACAGAACCCCTGCACTTTAGCCAAACTCGGCACAAAAGCCAACGAGACACTCCTCATGAAGCCTTTTATTGCAAAGATAGCGTGTTGCGTTCTTTATCCGGAAGAACGCATTGTTACCTTCTCGCGCTTCCGCCTATTCGCCCAGATCAGCGGTGGATTAGTGCTGCTCTCCTTGCTTGCCGCGTGCGCCACGGTAAAGGAGGAGTCCGTGGCTTGTCCGGTCTGCCCGGTTTGTCCTGCTGCGCAACAATGCCCGGCATTACCCGTTACGCCTCCGGTTCAGCCGCCAGCCAAAGCAATGCAGGCGGCGCGCTGGGGTGATCTGCCGGGCTGGGGTGACGATGATCTGGTCGCCGCCTGGCCGGCTTTCCTGCAAAGTTGCCGAGCCCTGGCGAGTCGGCCGCAATGGCTGTTGTGGCGGGCTGCCTGTGAAGAGGCAAAGACCTTGCCAGCGACCGATAATGCGACCTTGCGACGGTTTTTCGAAGCCCGCTTCGAACCCTATCTGCTGACCAATCCGGATGGGACAACCAACGGGACGGTTACCGGCTACTACGAACCCCTTCTGCACGGGGCGCGTAGCCGCAGTGCAACTTATGCGCATCCGGTGCTTGCCGTGCCGGGCGACCTATTGACCATCGACTTGTCTGAAGTGGCGCCAGACATGAAAAACATGCGGTTGCGTGGGCGGCTGCAGGGCAACAAGGTTATTCCGTATTATTCCCGTGCCGATATTGTCAGCCGCGAGAGCGAATATGCCGATCGAGTTTTGCTCTGGGTAGATGATGCTGTTGAATTGTTCTTCTTGCAGATTCAGGGCTCCGGGCGCGTCAAGTTGCCAGATGGCAATACGGTGCGTATCGGTTACGCCGACCAGAACGGTCATCCTTATCGCTCGATGGGGCGGGTGCTTATTGACCGTGGCGAACTCAAGCTGGAGCAGGCGTCCATGCAGGGTATCCAGGCTTGGGCGCGAGCTAATCCGGAGAAGCTCAACGACGTGTTGAATGCCAACCCGAGCTATGTTTTTTTCCGTGAAGTGTCTTCTCACGTCAGCGAGAACGAAGGTCCGCAAGGCGCACTTGGTGTGCCGCTGACGCCCGAGCGCAGTATTGCCGTTGATCCACGGAATATTCCGTTGGGAGCGCCGGTTTTCCTGTCGAGCACGCAGCCTAATTCCAGTGCGCCATTACGTCGTCTGATGCTGGCGCAGGATACCGGCGGCGCGATTCGCGGCGTCGTGCGCGCCGATT
>CAYTWY010000188.1:0-1571 GCA_964440925.1 uncultured Propionivibrio sp.
CGCCATTGTTCCACTACTGAGACGGACACATGTTTGCTCGATTCATGCCCAAAGACGGCAAATTCTTCGACCTGTTCAACGAACATGCGCAGCAGGTGGTTCTCGCTTGCGAGGCGCTGGTGGCTTTTCTTTCCGTGCCGAACCGTGCCGAAGAAGAATCGGTGCGTCAATGCGAGATCATCGACGTCGTTGAGAACAAGGGTGATGGCATCACGCATGAAACGATGCGGCAGTTGCACAAATCCTTCATTACGCCGCTCGATCGCGAGGAAATCCACAAGCTGATCACCAGCCTCGACGATATTCTCGACCTGATCCAGGATGTGGCGCATACGGTGACGCTGTATAACGTCAGGCACATCACGCCTGAGGCTCTCAAACTTAGCGAACTGTGCCTGTCCTGCTGCGAGCGGGTGCGTGCGGCGGTGGCGCTCCTGCCTTCGATGGACAACGGCGCGGAAATCCTGAAAATCTGTTTCGAGATCGACCAGCTGGAATCGGCCGCCGACCGCGAAATGCGCGGCGCCATGTCGCACCTTTTCCGCGACGAGCCGGATGTGCGCGAGCTGATCAAGTTCAAGGCGGTCTACGAGCTGCTGGAAGTCATTACCGATCGCTGCGAGGATGTGGCGAACATCATCGAAGGCATCGTCCTCGAAAATTCCTGAGCGGCGTACGTTAAATGGAAACAGCCAATATCAGCCTGGGCGTCGTGGCGCTGCTCGTATGCATGGCGCTGGCCTTCGATTTCATGAACGGCTTCCATGATGCGGCGAACGCCATTGCCACCGTGGTTTCGACACGGGTCATGAAACCGCACACGGCGGTGGCCATGGCCGCGCTCTGCAACGTGGCCGCCATTTTCATCTTCGAACTGAAGGTGGCGGCAACGGTTGGCAAAGGCACCATTCACCCCGAAATAATCGACTATTACGTGGTGTTTGGCGCGCTGGTCGGCGCCATTGCCTGGAATATCATCACCTGGTATTACGGCATTCCTTCGTCGTCGTCGCATGCGCTGATCGGTGGGCTGATCGGCCCGGCGGTGGTCAAGGGCGGAAGCGGTGCGCTGATTTCATCCGGGGTGTTCAAGGTCGTGGCCTTCATCCTCATTTCGCCGCTGCTTGGCATGGTGCTCGGCTCACTGATGATGATTCTCGTCTCCTGGATTTTCCGGCGCAGCACGCCGCGCCGTGTCGATACCTGGTCGCGCCGCCTGCAACTGATTTCGGCCTCGGCCTATGCGCTCGGGCATGGCGGCAACGACGCGCAGAAGACCATCGGTATCATCTGGATGCTGTTGCTTTCTGCCGGCATGATGCATAGCGGCGATCATGTGCCGATCTGGGTGGTGGCTTCCTGTTACGGTGCCATCGGCCTGGGGACGGTGTTCGGTGGCTGGCGCATCATCAAACTGATGGGGCAGAAAATCGCCAAGCTGCGCCCGGTCGGCGGTTTCTGTGCCCAGACCGGCGGGGCGGCGACCCTGTTCTTCGCCACGATCCTCGGTATTCCCGTGTCGACGACACACACCATCACCGGCGCCATCGTCGGTGTTGGCGCAACGAAGC
>CAYTWY010000189.1:0-1537 GCA_964440925.1 uncultured Propionivibrio sp.
CTTCCAGGCCCTGATCCCCGAAGTATCACAGGCTCGTGCACATGCCGAAAAAGTCCTGCCCCGCCCGCTCCCCGAAGAGTTGCACGCCGACCGGCATCACCGAGCGGCTGTTCTGTACGAGAACGTCACCAGCCCGCGCAGTGCCGATGCCGGCGAAGGCTGGCGGCGCGGACTGGACGAACTCTTCCTGCATCCGCGCTGGGGACTGCTCGGCAGCCTGCTGGTTTTTGCGCTGGTCCTCTTCATCGTTTTCGAGATGAGCGGCCATCTCGACTCCTGGACGTCGGCACGTCTTGCCGAAGGGATTCAACAATGGCACCCCGAATCGACCGCCGGCGTCGTTGGCCGTGCTGTCGCAGACGGACTCATCGGATTGATCGGCATTGTGGTTCCCTACATGCTACCGCTCGTCCTGTTGCTGGTCGCGCTGGAAGAATCCGGCGTCATGCATCGCGTCGCCTTCGTCGTCGACCGCGGTTTCCACCGTATCGGTCTGCACGGCGGCGTTGCCGTTCCCTTCCTGATCGGACTGGGTTGCAACGTGCCGGCCATTTCCGCCGCCGCAACCACCGGATCGCGCCGTGAACGCGTCGTCGCCGCCATCCTCATCACCTTCGTGCCCTGCTCGGCACGTTCGGCGATCATTCTGGCCATCGGCGGCAAATATCTCGGTGTCTTTGGCGTACTGGCCATTTTCGCGCTGACCCTGCTCGTCATTGCCGTGCTCGGAAAATTGCTGGCGCGCCGCTACTCGGACAGCACACCCGGCATGATCCAGGCCATCCCCCCCTACACTTTGCCGTCTTCGCGCAAGCTGTGGAAAAAAACCTGGGAAAGGACCGGCGACATCGTCACCATCGTCACCCCCCTTCTCGTCATCGGCAGCGTCATCCTGGCGCTGCTCCAGCACATCGGCGCCGACGCCCTGATCAACGTCATTCTGACCCCGGTAACCACCTGGTGGCTGGGGCTTCCGGTCGCCCTCGGCGTACCCATCCTGTTCGGCGTCCTGCGTAAGGAGCTCTCGCTGCTGATGATCTATCAGGCGCTGGGGACGCAGGAAATCATGCCGACGCTCGACCACGTACAGATCTTCACTTTTCTCATCTTCCTAACGTTCTACGTTCCCTGCCTGTCGACCTTTGCCGTCATGCTCAAGACACTGGGACGCAAGGAAGCCTGGTTTTCCGTGGCCGTCTCCCTCGCCTGCGCCCTGCTCATGGCCGGAGGCGTCCGCCTGATACTGGAATTGGCGAGGTCTGTCACATAATCACGGAGAAGGTCGCTATGGATCACCTGATCAGAGACACCGCGACACTTGAACTGTATGCCTGGCTCGACCCGCAGGTCGAACTGCCGGGCTGGGATGTCCTGACCGGCAACCCCTTCGCGACCGCGCTGCCGGAAGACCAATTCACCACCGTACAGAACTACTTTGCCGAATACCACCTCGAATACTACCGGCAACGGCTGTACAGCAAGTTCCCCAGCCGGCTGCACGCCCTGCTGCTCTTCGCCACCCGCATCGACGCAGAAA